>NZ_JAUBTN010000083.1:0-21564 GCF_036705055.1 Microcoleus sp. CZ3-B2
GACTACACCATTATTCTTGCCCAATCCGGGAAGGATGTCAATAGATGTCTAAGAATTTAGTTACAGTTTCTTCCCCTCTGCGTACATCCAAATTAACAATTATCCGCGTCCATCCGCCCGCATCTGCGGTTTACAATTCTAAAGTAATTAACTGAGCAATTTCATCAGTTTGAAAACCCAAAGCCATCGGCTTTTGTACCCCCGGAATCACCTGGACATCATACAGTTCCGTGACAATTCCTTCAAACCGCAACCAATGAACGATCGCCCCAGCAGTCAAATCGATCGCCATCATACCACAGCGAGGCTCAGCATCCTTGGCTACCAACAAATCATCCAATTCCAAACCGCTAAAAGTGTTGTCACCTCCCCGAGGTTTCGAGAGTCCAACAATTGCCCAATTTTGCCAAAATGCTAGCCCTCGGACATATCCCGGACAAAACGTAATGGCCTCAAATTTCCCTGTGTCTAAATCCACATAACCGAATTCTCCTCTCCCCGAATTCAGCAACCACAACTTGTCTTGATACCACCGCGGTGAATGCGGCATCGACAATCCTGTGACGATAATATCATTAGATTCAATATCAATAACTATACCGCCATTTTTTCGGCGATCGCGCCAGCCATCCACCACATCCGACTGACTCGAAGCCGTCACATATTTCGCCTCCCCCTCCACCATCGCCAAACCGTTGAGGTGACAGCGGTCTTCGTTGATGTATTGTGAGATAAACGGCGGTTTCCACAGAGGTTTGCAACTGTGGCGATCGCTCAAAGTAGCGATACAATTAAATAAAGTGCTAATAAAAATGATTTGATTGTTTTTATCGACAGCGATATCGTGAATGTCGATATCTCCTGTAGTATAACCAATTCTTGGTATATATAATTTATCGTATCCTTGGTATAATTTCCCGGATTCTAAGACATTATCTAATTGCCAGAGTTGATATTTTGAGCTGAGATAAAGGCGTTCCGGCGTGCAGTAAAGCCCCATAGCGCGATCGAATATTCGCCAAAAAGCCGAGATTCTGTTCGTTTCTGGCACAGCACCTATTAACATTAACCTGCTGGTTTGATAGGTGGTGCAAGCGAGGCTGATTTGTTGTTGAGTTAACCAAGATGGCAAATCGCGATCGCCAAAAATCTCGTGTTCTTGTACTGTAGTGAAATTTGTGCGATCGTCATTATTCATAGCATCACTGAGTGTAATTGCCTAAAATCAATAATCTCATAAACTCGCCCCGACTTCGACTTTTTATAATTTGTTTAAAATAACCCGATAAATATAAAGGTTTTGTAAAGGAGAAGCTCAACCACTGACAGTACGATCGAACCCTGCTAAGCTCCTAGCAATTAAAAGTTTAGGGGGTCATCCGCTACCAGATAGAAATACCGCCATCGCAAATCAAATCGGGCGATCGCTTTTAGCAGCTCAAAAACCAGTAATTCTACCTAAAGCAAAAACAGATGAAAACCCTAACTCAACTTAACAAAAAAAATCCCTTTGTTGCTTGCATGAGCAACCAGCCAAGCTCGATCGTCATCCTTGACCCCACAGTACCAGACAGCAACTACATAGCCCAAGGCATCAAACCAGACACAGCCACCTACATCCTGGAAAACCAGCCTGATGCCATAGAGCAAATCACCACAATCCTCGATCGGCATCAAGGCATCGAAACCCTCCACATCATCACCCACGGTAGCCCCGGCAAGATTTACTTAGGCACGACAGAACTCAACAGCAGCAACATCGAACACTACACCCAACAGTTGCAACAGTGGCGAAACTGTTTCACAGCCAACGCCAGCATCATCTTGTATGGCTGTAACGTAGCAGCCGAAAAATCGGGGCACCAATTCCTGACTCAACTGAACCAACTCACAGGCGCAAACATCGCGGCTAACTCCCAACCTACAGGTAACAGCGAACTAGGCGGCACCTGGGACATTCCGCAACTCATCCCCCCATCGCCCCAAAAGCCCAAACTTGCTCTGACAGAAACCACCCTCAAAACCTACAGCGGCGTGCTCAGCTTCGCTCCCAAGGTAGACTTCCCAACTGGCAATGGCCCCGTCTCCGTCAGCATCGGCGACATCAACGGCGACGGCAAACCTGACTTAGCAACCGCGAACCGCCGGAGCAACACCGCCTCCATCCTGCTCAACACCACCCCCATCGGCGCCACCACCCTCACTTTCGCCACCTTCGTCACCTTCGCTACTGGCGATCTTCCCGAATCCGTCAGCATCGGCGACATCAACGGCGACGGGAAACCTGACTTAGCTGTGGCGAACCGCCGGAGCGACACCGCCTCCATCCTGCTCAACACCACCACCACGGGAGCCACCACCCCCACCTTCGCCCCCCAAGTCACTTTCCCTACTGGCGATGGCCCCATATCCGTCAGCATCGGCGACATCAACGGCGACGGGAAACCTGACTTAGCTGTGACGAACTTTTACAGCGACACCGCCTCCATACTGCTCAACACCACCACCACGGGAGCCACCACCCCCACCTTCGCCCCCCAAGTCACTTTCCCTACTGGCGATCGTCCCAACAGCGTCAGCATCGGCGACATCAACGGCGACGGGAAACCTGACTTAGCTGTGGCGAACTTCAACAGCGACAGTGCCTCCATCCTGCTCAATACCACCACCACGGTCGCCACCACCCCCTCTTTCGCCCCCCAAGTCACTTTCCCTACTGGCGATCGTCCCAACAGCGTCAGCATCGGCGACATCAACGGCGACGGGAAACCTGACTTAGCTGTGGCGAACTTCAACAGCGACAGTGCCTCCATCCTGCTCAATACCACCACCACGGTCGCCACCACCCCCTCTTTCGCCCCCCAAGTCACTTTCCCTACTGGCGATGGATTCGGGCTCATCGATGAGCCCAACAGCGTCAGCATCGGCGACATCAACGGCGACGGGAAACCTGACTTAGCTGTGGCGAACGGCCGGAGCGACACCGCCTCCATACTGCTCAACACCACCACCACAGGAGCCACCTTCGTCACCTTCGCTATTGGCGATGAATTCGCTGCTGGCGACGGCCCCGAATCCATGAGCATCGGCGACTTCAACGGCGACGGGAAACCTGACTTAGCTGTGGCGAACTACCGCAGTAACACAGCCTCCATCCTGCTCAACACGCCAACGCCAGTAACTCCCACACCAACGCCAGTAACTCCCACACCAACGCCAGTAACTCCCACACCAACACCAGTAACGCCAACGAATAAGAACAACCCCCCAGTTGTAAATCTTTCTGCCTTTTCGCAAAGTGGAGCACTAGGTTTTTCTCAAACTGGCAATGTGTTTACCTTGGCTGCAAACACCGATACTGACCCCGATCCGGGCGACAGCATTAATTATTCGATCGCCCTAGCAGATTTCAAGGCGTTGAATTCGTCGGCGTTTACATGGAAAACCGATCGGAGTGGCGGTCGCTATCGTCAGCCAGTAAATGAGTTAAGTTTTCCTGAGATTCCTCTCCCCTCATGGTTAACTTTCAATTCCGCAACTCGCAAAATTGAGATCGGCGAGACTCGCCCGCAGAAATTTGACTACTGGATGAAGATAATAGGAACGGATTCGTCTGGTGCCAATGTTAGCGAAATAATCCGCTTCAAGAGTTCTACTTTTGGTGGTTTTGTAATTGACGACTATATTGCCGGCGCGAATGTCTTCTTTGATGCTAACAAAAATGGCATCGCCGATCCGAACGAACCCAAAGGCACAACAGACGGTAACGGCGCATTTAGTTTTGATATTACTTCGGACACTTTTGACACTAATAATAACGGCAAACTTGATGCAAGTGAAGGTAATTTAGTTGCTTTTGGCGGCACCGACATCGGTACGGGTTTACCCCTAGAAACTCCGCTCAAAGCCACACCGGATGCAGAAGTAATTACTTTACTGACTAGCATTGTAGCTGAATTAGCCGATCGCAATTTAAGCGTCAACGAAGCCAATGCCAAAGTCACCAATGCTTTCGGTATTCCCAGCGATATCCCGATTAATTATGTCGATCCGATCGCCGCTACCCTAGGGCAACAACCGGGTGGTAAAGCGGTATTAACTACGATGCTGGTAGCCCAAAACTCGATTACTCAAACAGCGGGATTAATTGAAGGTGCAAGCAATCTGACTATGGGTGATGCTGTCAAGCAAATAATTAGTACGATCGCCGATCGCATCCTAACAGGAACCTTAGATTTCACCAAACCCGAACAAGTGGCGGATTTAATCGTCCAAGTGGGCGATCGGGTAAAGGCGATCGATTCTAATTTTAACAGCCAAGAGATATTAGTAGCGGCACCAGCACTAGCCGAGGTAATCGCAGCATCTAATCAACGTATTGTAGAGGCGATCGCGACTAATACCGATCTGACACAACTGCAAAAACAAGTAGCAGCAATCCAAAAAATTGCTTTGGGTGAAACAACTCAAGACTTTAAAGCATTTGGTGCAGGTCAAAAACCCCTCGATTCTCTAGTTGCAGAAAACACGGGTACGGCGTTAGATGAACAAATTTTGACTGGTGGTAATAACCCTGTAACTCCAACACCAACACCTGTAGTCACAACACCAACACCTGTAGTCACAACACCAACACCTGTAGTCACAACACCAACACCTGTAGTCACAACACCAACACCTGTAGTCACAACACCAACACCCGCAGTCACAACACCAACACCTGTAGTCACAACACCAATACCCCCAGTCACAACTCCTACACCAACACCAACACCGACACCGACACCGACACCGACGCCGACACCGACACCGACAGGGGAAGTACAAATTGCGATCGCAATGCCAAAACCATCGGTATCAAGTAATGTGCGATCGGGTTTACCAGAAAACACCCGATTAGGAGATGTTTACCTGCTAACAGATGGCAACGATACCAGCTTCCCAGCAGCAGCATTAGGCTTAAGCGTATTTGCCCTTTCCGGCAACGATTCCTTGAAGGGATTAGACTTCCCAAACACCTATTTTGGGAATCAAGGAGAAGATACTCTAGTAGGTGCAGGTGGTGACGATCAACTATTTGGCGGCAAAGGTTCAGATTCGATCGATGGCGGTACTGGCAACGATTTTCTTAGCGGGAATAATGATAACGATATCCTGCTAGGTGGTGATGGCGATGATACCCTGCGCGGTGGTAAGCAAGATGATATCTTATCAGGCGGTGCGGGTAACGATCTCCTGAATGGCGATTCCGGTTTGGATATCCTCACAGGTGGCGCAGGGAATGATATCTTTGTATTGCAAGATACGGCTACGGAAGTATCTCAAGCCGATGTGATTACTGACTTCACTTCCGAGGATAAAATCAAGTTAATTGATGTCACTTTTAGTCAATTAACTTTTGAGTCAGTTAATGTCATTTTAGATGGTGCAACTGCTGTATTATCAACGGCGATCAAATCTGGGAATGACTACTTGGGAGTGGTTTATAATCTGAATCCAACGGCTCTTAATAGTAGCTCTTTCTTGTAAGATTGATGGGGAATTCATATTACCCACAGTCAGGACACGGCAGTACATAAGAAGGAGACGGCAGTGCCGTTTCCCTACATTTAATCTGGTGTTGGTAAACGGCACTGCCGTCTCCTCATTTCAGCTAGTAATAATTCCGAATTTTAATGACTATTCATACTTGCGGCCGCGCCACTGAGTAGGCTGATTAAAAGCAGAAATTAGAATTCGCAAAAACGCCAGCGGATCTGCTAAAGGTGACAGCCAAAACAGCCATTTACCAGAGGCCTGAGTTGTATCGTAGCTTGGGGCGATCGCCAAACACAAAGCCGATCGCACCGCCACCAAAAATACATTCAATCCCCACAGCCAAAACTGCGGAAACGCCCCCACAGCAGGCACTGAACCAGACAACAAATACCACAGGACGATCGGCACCGGCAAACCTTGAACCGCCAACAACAGCCACAAATCGCCCCAAATTTCACCGCTAGAAGCAGCATCTTTCAAATCGAGCGATCGCCCCCACTCATTCCAAGTCTCGATCGCCCCCTCATACATCCGCACCTGCAACACCTTCGCCCCATCCAAAAAACCCACCTTAAAGCCCTTAGCAGCCGCATAGCGAGCCAGAGTCACATCATCGCAAAAAGAACCTTTTGCCACCTCATAGCCCCCTAAAGCCACCAAAACCTCGCGCTTACAGAGGAAACACTGACCGTTTGCCATCACCCGTTCCGGCACATCCCCGCCAGTCCCCGTCGGCCCGAACCGATAAACCAAAGTCATTAACAGCGCAGGCTGCAGCCACAACTCCCCCGGATACTTGAGGATAAACTGCGGCGACAGCGAAATCAAATCGTAATTTCCAGCAGCCGCCGTTTTGAGTAAACTCGCAATCAAACCCCGATGCGGCACAGTATCCGCATCTATCCCCAAAATCCACTCGCACTTCTGGGAACTTGCCAAAAAACCCCAATTCAGCGCCCAGGGCCGCCCCACCCAGCCCGCCGGCAGCGGATCGTCGTTAATCAACCGAAACCGGGGGTCTTTTTCGGCCGCAGCCTTGACTAAATCTCCCGTTCCATCTACCGAATAGCTGTCAACTACGATCGCCTCTCGGAGCTCGTAACTTTGGCGAGTTAATCCTTCCAAACAAGGCGAAATTCGATCGGCCTCGTTCAAAGTCGGCACCACCGCAGTACAAGCCCCTAACAAGTCCAGCGTCGGCGATTCCGGTTCCAGGGGCGGAATGCGCGACGGGCCTTTAATTAACCGCGACATTAAAAGGACGGCGGCGGGTAATTGCAGCAGCAGGATGGCGACAGGTAGGATGCTTGTCAAGAGATTTGGCATATTAGGGGCGATCTTATGGATTTTAGATTTTAGATTTTAAATTGAAGAATTCGGAATTGCGAATTGTGGGCGGTATTAATTTGAAAAATTTAATCAAATTTTAGCTTTAAGCATCTTACAGTACAGTAGGGTGCATTAGCGAAAATTGTCGGAAAAAATTCACAATTTCCCAATAGACGCACGCTTGGAATAAATGGTGTAAAGCGAATTAATACCAATTTCAAAAAATAATGCAACAGTATTCTTGTCCCCCCCGCAATGCAGCGGGGGGGTCAAAGAGTATTGCATGATTTTAGAGAAATGGTATTAATTAGGAGTTTAGAGAGTGTCCGGGGGAGCGACAGCAATCAAATTAGTCCGCACTAAGTAAGTCGGTGGGGAAAAACACAACTGTGTTAAGAAAGATAAATGAGGCTCAAACCCCAATCCCTCCTGCATTCTGTCTCCTGACTCCTGCCTCATCCCAACTACAAATATTTACGCCTTTCTACTTACAAAAGGTTTTTATTATGGTAAACCGGACAGGATATGAGACTTGAGAATTACTTTTTCTGACGCGCCCTAAGCTGTTGTGCAAATAAACATTGTATATTTTGATGACAATCAAAAATCGTCAAATTCTCTCCCCCTCTCCCCTGATCCCCATCGGACCCTCAATCGCCATACACAATCTATATGAGCAACAGCTTACTGCTAATCTCTAGCTGAAAAAACCCGGTTTCTTGTAGAAACCGGGTTTTTAAATTCGCTCAAAATTTCGTGTAAAATTTTGTCAAATCAGCCGCGATTACACGGGGGCCGCTTACTTATGCAAAGCACCGACGCGCTGAGAAGGAATTTCAGCTTTCAGAGCAGATTCCAAAGACGGAATTGCTTCTGTTAAGTCATCTGCTGCGGGTTTCGCCAGCCAGCTTAAGACGATCGCCGGAACTACACCCAGAAGCACAGCTAAGGATGTCGGGAACCAAAACCGAGAATCCAAGGAAGTTACAGTGATAATTGCTCCAAAAGCAAAGTTTACCAAATAAACAATTAACGGCAAACCCATTTCCGATCGATCTAATTTAATCGACGTTTTTCTCCACAAGAAAGCTGCTACTGACATAAATAGCGCTCCCGTACCCATCCAGCCCGCCAAGTTGCGGTAAGGCATCCCGAAGAAAGCCCCAAGTTCTTCAAACTCCCAAAAAGGTACTGAAGTTTGACTCATCGCCGGATCTAGTACAAAATCCCAAGCTGTTAGCAGCAAAGAACCAAGGGCGATCGCCCCGATTTGGCCCACCCAGTTGAGTTTGCCTTTACCGCCACCGACTCCAGCGCGAGCAATTATATAGGAAACCAGTCCGAGATAAAACCACGACAGCGGAATTGTAAACGGAACTAGCCCTGCAATTTTGTAGCCCAAACCGCTCAAGTAGTGATAGTTTCCGAAGGGAAAACCCGTACTCGTTCCCAACAACTCGCTACTTAAGGACAAAAACACAGAAGGCACCAAAAATGCCAGAGTTGCACCCAACCCCAACGTCCGATAGGCATAGATAGCAACCGCTGCTGCACCAAAAATGATATAAACTACTCCACCCCCAGCCATCCCCCATTGGAACAGAGTTTGTCCGGCGGGCGGTAAACTCATCACTAATTCAGGATTGGGTACAATCAGCAGCAGCCCTGCCAATCCAAAAGCCATTGACACGACGTGGGCTATCAAGCAAAAGCGCTCAGCCATCAAAAGTTGCTTCATGGGACTCCTCGAAAAAATATTAGATGCAGAAAGCATCCCCTAACAGTTTACAAATCTTTAACATCTTTAACAAAAAACCAAGACAAACTGGGAAAATCAGAATTTTCTGAATACACTGCGATCGCCCCAATCGCGAACCCGATTATACAGAATCCCCAGCCCAATTAAAAATCAGCAACTGGGAACCCAGCCCGGTCAACCGCAGAGCGATCGCCAGCGAAGTCAATGGCAGCTAGGAGTTGGCTTTCCCCGACGATCCAGAATTTTGCCAAATGCTGCTGTGCGATCGTCCCGCCCGCGGCCTGTCAAATCATGTCAGGTCGATCGACAACAATAAATAAGGTTCGTAGTGCGGACGACCGTCCGCCCTCATGCCCAAGACTTGCATTCGGCACAGATCAGTTTTTATTATGGTCATCAACCATAATATTTGAATTTCTGGTTTTCCCGAAGGGATTATTGGTAAAGCCGCCCCTCCAAATTTTTGGCATTAGTGCCAGATGTGGGTCAGGATTTAAAACCCTTAGAGCTTTTCTTTTTGTCCTGCGGTTTGGACTTTGACTTGTTAACTTCGCCTAAAGCTTGCTGAAATAAGTTGTTCAGGTGCAGGGGAACGCTGGCAATTTCCGGGAGTTCTGGTTCTAAGGGTTTTTTAAACTCTTGCAGTAAAGAATCTAAATCAGTCTCGATCGCAAAATCAGTCCGCTGCAACACAGTTTGCAAAATTTGTTCTAATTTCGCTGGATTAACTTTCGCTAACCGCTGCCAAATCCAGGCATTAATTGCAGCATCTTCAAGATAGCTGCGAACCAACTTTTCGTAACCTGGAATGGTTGAAAAGTCCTCTGCTGCCAGCATTTCGGTAAATTGAGCGTAGGTAGACAAAAAAGTTTGCCCCCAGCGAGGATGAGAAAGTGCTGTCACCTTTTCGGCTTTTTTGAAGCGATCGGGCAATTCGACTTTCGGCGTTACCATTTTTGAACTAGCATTGCTGTCGAGCATTACCTCAACGGCTTTAGCATCCGCGCCTGCTGCTGCGATGGCCGCGGCTTTGACCTCTTCTCGATCGACTCCAGCATCTTCAACCATATCCGCCAGAGATTTAGTTTCATCAACGCCGATCTCAGCTAGGTGTTTTTTAGTGATTACTTCCTGAAATTCAGCCAACTTTTTATTCAGGTGATATCCCGATAGCGTCACTTCATCGCTGCCAAAAAATTCGGTAAAATCTTCATCGTACTTTTCTACCGACTTCCAAGCTTGTTCTAACAGTTCCGGCGCGTCGCTGTACAGGTTATTTTTGTAATTTTGCTTGAAATTGCCGATCGCCACAGCCAACTTCGGCTTGCCCAATTTCCCCATCCCAATCGCAGGGCCCGAGAGTATCCACCAGTCATCGGTGAGGGGCGCAATCCGAGCCCGCAAGATTTCTCCTAACTTTAAGCGAGACATTTGTTCGAGGAAATTAGCGCTGTTGGGCTTGACAGCGTAGTGCTTTGCCGTCAGCCAGTTCATCAGTTCCAAGCTGTCGGGGGAAATTTGAGTAATCTCAAACAACGCAGGGAAGCTTCTGTGCTGCCAACTTTCTAGCAAACCGAGCTCGCTCTGGGTTAAATCCGGCTGACTTTCGATAAAAATGTCGATCGGCGTTTTATCTCCGACTTTACCTTCAACGGTAAAACTGTCAATCACTTGATTTTGCTGAGCAATATCATAGCGTTCGCCAGTCGATCTAGCTGCTGCAAAAGCTTCCAAAGCTACTGCTAAATCTCCTTCAGCATCCATCACAAAGTCAATTAAATTTTGCTTGAGCGTCCAAGCTTTTTCCAACATTTCATCCACAAGTAATACCGATTTTGAATGAGAGGATTTAGATTAACAATTATGGGACTCGATTGCGAACAATCGCCCAGATTGCGAAAAATCGCAGAAATATGCGATCGATGCCTGGTATCGTGTCCGATCGATTGCCATCACAAAACGATTCGTTGAATTGCGTACAAGAGTACCAACTCTGGGAGCGGACTAAAGCCCGCACTACGAACTTTAGGAGCGGACTAAAGTCCACACTACGAACGAATCTTAGATTTGTCAATCGATCCGAATACGATATGAGTCCTGAATTAGTTTAATTTTATGGCTAATAGTCAACAAAAAAGCGCCAATTTCCAACTCTGCTGTTAATATTTTTTTGGGCCATCCCAGTCGGAAAACCCGCCCTGGAAAAATTTTGCTGACAAATGGGATTTCAACGCAGCATAAAAATACCCCTCCCGCTCTAGAGAGCAGCTAAAAATCCCCTATAAATTTGCTAAACTCGCGTTGAAAATAGTTTTTAATTTCAATGTTATCTTGCACCTGTGGCAAAAACCGGGAATAGAACCGAAAATCTAGTATCACAATCTGTATCTCTGGTTCAAAAACCCGGTTTTTATCAGTTGAAAAACCTGGAGCGATCGAGTTTAGGTGCATCTAAGACTGAAAAATAGTTGCTGACTCGCAAAAAACGGATACCGCGCCCCCGACGCTCCTCAGTAAATCTCCCAAAATTTTAGATTCTAGTTCAAGATTCCAGATTCACTGCGCTGCAAGTCAATCTCAAATCCCAAATCTAAAATCTAAAATCTAAAATCGATTGTGTTAGCGGCCGTCTTTGTCAATGTCGCCGGGAACAGCGCGTTCCACCCGATCCCAAGCGTCGCGCGTGGCGTGCTTAGCCTTTTCCCACTGTAGGTTCGACTTACCGCGATTTGTTTCGTAGTCGCGCTGCAAATCGTTTTCGATGTCGCTATAGCTTTTACCAGTACCGCCGTAACGGCTGTAACCCTCGTAGCCAGTGCGGTATGCAGGTTGATAGTCGTCGTAAGTAGCGTTCGTGTCCGCGTAAGAACGGGTGCTGTAGTTGTTTTGCCAGTAAGTATCTTCTACTGTAGGGTCGATCGACTCTGCGACACCTTTACCCGCCAAACCGCCACCAAATGCGCCCACAACTGCGCCCACAACTGCGCCCACAGGCCCGCCGATCGCACCGCCGATCGCAGCACCCGCAGCACCCGCACTCGCGGCACCGATACCGGTTCCCACTGGATGAGCTCCTGTTTCCCCAGAAATCGGGTCTAGGTTAGCATCTGTTCCCTTCACTGTTTCTTTATCGTTGCTCATGATATTTTTTTCCTTTTATTTAACTGAATCTATGATTAAATCTACCTTTTAAACTTCTATTTATTCATCTTCCTTTGGGATGAATCTGCTAGCTTAAAAAGCCTGGTCAGCGCCACTAAAAAACTGGTTTGGACGGAAGAACTAAGTCGTTTAACAAGTTACTAAAACAACCTAGGGTGCGCGACAGCACACCCTAGGTCGTTAGGTTCAAGCGAGTTAAGAACGACGATCTATTGTGTTCTCACCAAAGCTCCGTATTTACCAGCAACTTGAATTAGATAGAAAATTGTTAATTTATTATTGACCCGTGACCTTTTCGATCAGCTCTTCAGCTTTTTGAACAATGTTTTCTTGCGGGTGCTCTTCGTTGTATTCCTTTAGACTTTCATCATAAACCTTCTCGACCTTTGCAGGATTTTGAGCTGTGTTGACGAGATCTTCGTAAGCTGCTTGGGGATTGAGATCCTCAAATTTTTCTGCAGGGTCAGTAATTTTACCTGACTGCTGCGCCTGACTGCTGTATTGACCTGCTGCGTAAGCCGGCTGATTGGGTGCTAGCGCCATACCTGCTAAACCAATGAAAGCCAGCGTACAGATCAGCAAAATGCTTTGACTCAATGTTTGCCCGAGAGCTTTTAAAACCCGCTTCATATCGACATCTCCTGGTATTTTTTCGCAAAAACTATGGTGTTTGTTGTCCCGATCGGGCGATCGCGCGTCCAAAACCTTGGTTAAAGTGCAATCTTTGTTGCAGCTACCGTGTGTCGATCGATCCAAAAGGGCTATTTCTGGTGATGTGCAATATCTTAAACTCCTGCTTGCTACAATTACTTCTACCAAAAGATAGATTAGTTAAACAAGCAAAACTCATCTAGTGTGAGGGCCCGCAATTGGGCAAAACACTCAATCTAGCGGTTATCCTACAATTATTATTGCAAACCCTCACTCTTCTCTCCTCTTCCTAGCGCTTACGCGCCGCTTCGCGTACTGCGTTCTTTGCGTCTTCGCGGTTCGTCAAAAAAAGCCCGTTCACCACACATCTAAAATTGCCCTCAAAACCCGAACAAACTACACACACACCTGCTCTATGTTGAGGTTTCGACTCTGCATAGCTCTTTCAAATAGTTCGGTAGAAAGAGCTTGTTCCACCGACCAAACGCCAGGTTTTGCCAGTTTGCCTTCTAACATCAATTGAGCGATGCTGCCAGTACCGATACCCGTAGCTGTAGCAGCATTTGGGTGTAGCGCTGTCGATCGAACTTTAGCCGGTTTACCGTTTTTGAGGCCGGTCACTTGCGATCGCACAGCCACACCCACACCGCTAAAATTATTGCTAACAGCAGTCATCCCGTAGCTGACATAGGACAAAAACTCAATCACCGAAGAATTTTTCAGCCAGCTATCGGGCCAGTATTTGGCAACAAACCAAGTCAGGTGATTGTAAAGGTCTGGAGACGTGCCGAATTTAGTAACAACTGTTTTTACTGGGAAAGTTTCGGGCAAAGTAATTGCTTCCGGCATATCGAACCAGTAAACGCCTGTTTTGCCGTAGGGTGCGGGAAATTCTATCGTTTCGCGATCGGTGTATGGCTTAATCTGCTGCATTTTGCCATCAATCAAAGCCTCAAAAGGAGTTTGTAAACCTAAGAAAGTAGTCCGCATCACCGTGACACCAGCACCGCCAGAACCACCGACAACGTAACTCAAATGCACCTGTTCGGCTGTATCTAATTTCTCGATATCTCGGCGTACCATGCTATTAGAAACTCCCGGAAAAATTCCCGTGTTAATAATCGCTGTCACCCCAGTATTCTTAGCTGTTTCGCGCAATTCTAAAGCTCTGCGAGTAAAACTGCGGCTGTCGCTGACATCAGCATAATTAACACCAGCTTCGATGCAAGTTTTCAATACGCTAGCATCTCGGTAGTGAAATGGCCCGGCACAGTGAACGACGAGGTTAGAGGATGAAACAGCTTGTTGCAAAGCGGCGCTGTCTGCTAAATCTAAAGCTAAATAGCGCGATCGATCCGGCGGCAACTTTGGTGGAAGAGAGCCATTAGGGTCGCGTCCGGTAATAGTAATTTCTGCGTCGGTGTGGGTAACAAGGTCTTGAGCAACGCTGCTGCCAATTCGGCCCCGCCCGCCGACAATCAAAACTCGGTTTGTCATCGCTAAAAATAGGGTAACGCTAATATTATTTTCTCATTGTTTGAGTCATATTTTCCATCTGCACAAAGGATGAATTTTTGATAAACAGTCGATCGTTGATAGTTGACAGTGACAGTTGGTAGGGGCCGGTGCCTGTGAGTGTCAGCCAGTTTTGAAAGAGCGCGAACCAGCTCCAAGTTTGGCAAAAAATGCTCCCGATTTAGAGAAGGTGTTAAGTTCGATCGCCCTTCGTTTTCCCTTGATGCGTCATCATGCTGAAGAAATTATCTCGCAATAATTATTCTGGAAAATCACTAACTTTATCAGCTCGGAGGAATAATATATTTCCAAGAGGTAACTCTCACTTTTTCTAGCCCTATGCTTTTAGCAATTTCCAAAACTCGATCGTAATCTTTTGCTTCCACGTAGCTTTTAGCCAGATTCTCCAATGCGACATATTTGATTGATTCATCAGTTGCAGAGCGAGCAAATTTGATAATTTTATCTGAATTATTTTCGGTATTTGCATATTGATAAATAATCGACCTTAACAACGCTCTTTGGTCAAATTCGTTCTCTAAGGTTTTAGTAATTGCTATAATTCGATCGCATTCTAATTCTTGGGAGACCATCAATTCCGCGATTACCGCTAATGGATCGTCACCGGCAGAAATAGAAGCTGGAGCCATTTTAATAATCGACTCAAATTGTCCTAGTTCAGCATAGCGGTAAGCAATTGCCCATAACGCTTCGTCTTTGTGATATTCGTTCTCTAAATTTTCTGCAAATTCAAGTGCTTTGTCAAATTGCCCCGCTTTAGCATAACCGCCAGCTATATCGCTCATTGCCTCCCATTTCCAATCATTCTCATCCTCATCATCTGGATCTTTTATCATTCCTGCAATTTCCTTGGCCTGTTCAAATTGTCCGGATGCGACATAATTTTTGACAATTTGAATTAAGGGTGAGTTTTTCCAATCATTATCTATGGTTGCAACAATTTTCAAGGCTGCATCCGATTGTCCGGCTTTTGCATATTCATCAGCGATCCAAGCTAGAGCTAATTCTTTTTCCTCATTGTCTATTATTATTTCAGCAATCTGGATGGCTCGATCGAATTGCCCTATTTTAGCATATTTTCTGGCGAGCCGATTTAAAATCCAGGCTTTGTCACGGTCATTTTCTACCAGTTGGGCAATCTCAAAAGCTGTATCTAGCTGTCCTAAATTTTCCTGGACATAGTAGGAGAGATGAGTTAACATCCAAGCTGGATATGGATCGTTTTTGATGACCCAAGCAATTCTGATGATTTGAGTCAATACCTCAGCAGCTTTGCTCGTTTGTTCTGTGTTACCGTAGCTGCGAGAAATAGAAATCAAAGCCATAGCTTTATAATAGTTACTTTCTATTGTTTGGGCAATACTGAGAGCCGAGTCAGCTTGTCCAGATGCTGCAACTTGAGACGCGATCGCACTTAACGCACAAGCTTGAAAATCCTCATCTTCTATGCCTCGTGCCACCAGAACAGCAGAACCGTAGTTTTCTACTTGAGCATAGCTGCGGATGAACGCATTTAACACTTGCTCTCTTACAGAAACTGAGCATTGAGGCAAAGCTTTAGGAATGTCATTCGGGAATGTTTGGGCTATCTGAAAAGCTCTCGCAAAATTTTCTTGAGCTTGCTCGATTTGTCCCAACTTTAGATGATTGTCGGCGATTTCAACCAACTCCAGAGCCTGAAAACGATCTTTTAAAAGTTGGGATGACATTACCTGCACTTCCTCTCGATTTGCTAACTATACAAAGTCATAAATAGGGACTTCCAGCGTGCGACTTGGCTGTTTTCCTTTCCAGATGATTTGCTGTAGTCGCTCTACAGTTTCTGGTGAGAAAAAACGCTCTCCTGTTTCTACACACAATCGGGCTGGCACATTTTCAATAATGATAAAATTTCCATCCATTTCAAGAGTATAGTTAACTCTTTGTTCAATCATGGTTTCTTTCCAGACTTTATTGCTCATTTTGAGTTCTCCTAACTTTGAAATTCATCCACAGTTCAGCGCTCGGTTCGTATAGGGTAATAATTTTTATCAAAGGGCGGGATGGATAACTACACTGGATGTGCAAAGGTCGAGCTGCTAGGGTAAAACCCAGTATCAGGCAGCTTGGACCATATTTGTCGTCTGGATAATCTTCGATAACTTCACCGCTTGAAATAGCGTCGCGCAGTTCTTGCACCGCGATCTGGCGGATGATGCTTTGATTGAGAGCGTGCTGTGAGAACTCAAACTGGCTTTGAACAATTTTATTGCGGATTTCTTCAATCATTACCAGGGTGCATAACAGCTTACGGATTTCCTTTTGATCTAAAACTTAACATTTAATTATACATAAAATCACCCTATTTTTCAACTAAGCTTACCAAAAACAGTCAATCAATAAGGGCGGGGAATGCCCGCCCCCTTAGCTTCTAATTACTCCGAAACACCGACTTAGCCGTCGATTTCAAAGAATTAGCCGCATCCGCCAAAGTTTGCGCGATCGGCTGCTGCGAGTGCATGAAGACGCGAGCCGTATTGCGTCCCGGCATCCCCGAAATCGAGCCGCCAGGGTGCGTACCCGCACCAGTTAAAAACAAACCGTCGATCGGCGTTTTGTAATTGGCCAACTCCGGTAAAGGACGGAAAAATATCATCTGATCCAGCGTCATGTCAACGTGGTAATAATTCCCCTTCAGCGCCCCCAAACGCTCTCCCAATTCGGCCGGACTTTCCACGCGGCGGCCGATAATTGAATTCTTGATATTCGGCGCGTATTCTGCTAATTTGTCAATGCAGCGATCGGCAACTTTGTTTTTCAGCTCATCCGTCCAACCCGTACCGTGCTGACCGGTTCCCTCAGCATTTTCGATTTGGTAAGGAGCAAAAAATTCAATCCAAGCCGTATGGTGTCCGGGAGGAGCCATCGACGGGTCTCTTACGGTAGGAAACACGACATACATCGACGGATCGGAATCGGGGATTTTGCCGATCGCAGGCTGAGTATGAGCAATTTCCACGTGTTTCACCGAGTCAGCAATTAAAACAGAACCCATTAAATATTCATCTCGGTGATTCCAGCGATCGAATTTAGGTACTTCATTGAGAGCTAAATCAATTTTCAGAATTGTCTCGTTGTTATTGACAATTTTGCGCTCCAATCTTTCCCGCAAATTCGGGTCAGCAGCATCAACATCGCTGTCATCCATTAAGTGCAGAAACAGACGCTTAGCATCAATATTAGAAATGACGCCTTTAGTAGCTCGATATTCGGTGCCGCCTGCAACTCGAACTCCCACCGCGCGGCCATTATCAACTAATATTTTCTCAACGTGCTGGTCGGTAAGTATAACACCCGCATAGGTTTTGACTAAATTGACGAGCGCTTGCACCAATGCACCCGTTCCCCCGCGAGGCCTCGCCATGCCGGGATTGTGGCGCATGGCCATCATAATTGCACCGATCGCAATGGTTTTTTGCGAAGGAGGCGCGCCCAATTCTGAAGCGAGTCTCGCTAAGGGTGCTTTCAGAAATTCCTCATCAAACCACTCGTTGAGAATGTCCTCAGCGCTGGTAATCATCGTGCGAATAAAGTCCAGCGTTTTGTCGGGGGAACCGATGACTGAAAATAAGTCTTTGAGTTTGGCAATATCGTAGTTGCCGGCAATATCTATAATAGATTTTGGTGGCGCATTGAACATCGGGATCATTGCACTTAAAGCGCGCTGCCAAAAATCTGTATATTCGGCATATTTTTTCGCGTCGCGCTCGTTGTAGCGGGCAATTTCTGCACAAGTTTTTTCGACGGAAGTGTGTGCTAAGAAATATTTGCCGTCTGGATGCGGACAAAAAACGACTGGATCGCAGTAAAGATATTCTAAACCGTATTTTTCCAGTTCTAATTCTTCTACGACTGGCCCTAGATGGATAAATTCGTGGTCGATCGCGCACAAATTGAATTTAAAATCGGGTAATTCGGGAATCGCAGCTTCGGTAGTCGCCGCGCCGCCGGGAACCGAACGTTTTTCTAACAAAAGGACTGTATATCCGGCTTTGAGGAGATAAGAGGCACAGACAAGTCCGTTGTGACCCGCTCCGATGATAATTACATCATAGGTTTGCATAAATGAAGCTCTGGGGATAGGATATTTTGTTTGATTTTACAAATGTTAACAAGTTGGCAGTCTCTATCAATAGAAATAGATTCATCTTCAGAGATTAGTTTTAGTATCTTACAAAAGATGGAGGTTTTATTAAATGCTGTCGTGCGATCGCCTGCTTGTTTCTTGAATTGACCGATCAATTGTTTGCTTTCAACTGTCAATTGTTGAACCTTCGATCGCTCCTGCCAACTAGCCCCTGCATCATACCACAGATTTTGGAATTTACTTGCGTCACACAAAAAATTAATTATCAGTACGATTTCCCAAATAAACTCTTGTTTTGTAAACTAATGAAACAAAGCCTCGATCGCCGCAGTGAGCTTGATAAAGCTCGGTTAAATCCGAGATGATTTTCTGCAAGTGAGGCCCGGAGTGGGGAATGTACGACGCGCTTTTGGCCCGCCCGATCAAACCTGCTAAATCTACATTTTGTCTGTGAGCAAATTCGATCGCGCGCACGTCACTAAAATCTGGACTCGCAAGCAATGGCTCGATCGCGCGAGCTCGCTTTTCGGCAGGATGGCTGTTAGAAGCGCTTTTAACAATTTGAGTGTAACCTAGTGTCAGCGCATCCGCGCGATCGCGCAAATTCCAAACTACAGCCAACCTTCCCGACGGCTTGAGAATTCGCCGAAATTCTGGTAAGCTTAAAACAGGATTAAACCAATGAAAAGACTGGAAACACGAGACTAAATCGAGGGATGAGTCGGGCAAATTAGTAGCTTCAGAAGTTCCTTCTCTAAACTCTACCCGCTCGTGAGGTGCAGCCGCTTGTCTCATTTCGGCATTAGGCTCGATCGCTAATACTCGAACACCTCTTTCTGCTAAATGACGCGAAGAAATCCCCGTACCTGCACCGATATCGGCTGCTGTTAATTGCGAAGATTCCCCAAGTCCATCTAAAATCGCCTCAATCGCAGCGGCTGGATAAGTCGGGCGGTATTTGACATAATCGGCGGCGCGATCGGAAAATCGACCTAGCGGATTCATCTCGTATAGCGCAGGTTTAGAATCATTTGAATTCATAGTTGGCAGTTGGCAGTTGGCAGTTGTCAGTTGGCAGTTGGCAGTTGGCAGTTGTCAGTAGTTAGTTGTCAGTTGGCAGTTGGCAGTTGGCAGTTGTCAGTAGTTAGTTGTCAGTAGTTAGTAGACATTTTAACTAATGACTAAGGAATGAAAATTTAATAACTTAAGCAATTGCTCGATACTTTCGCTCTGTCTGGTAATGCAGATAGGCGAGGAAGAGCCTCCTTTTATCTGCTAACTTACAGGATAGAGGACTGTAGGAGGTGTTTAAGTTATTAAGTTTTAGATCCTAATTATAAATCAATACAGTTTACTTAAAATCCTCTTAATAGAGCAACGAAGCAATCGCAGTATTATTTGGTTTTCAGAATATTTTAGCACATGGATCGTCTTAACTAAACCGTATTGGATGACAAGTTAGTTTGCGAGATTAAAAACTAGCTTGTCTAATGACTAATGACTAATAACTAATGACTAATGACTAATGACCAATGACTAATGACCAATGACTAATGACTAATGACCAATGACTAATGACCAATGACCAATGACTAATGACTAATGACTACTGACTAATTATTTGAGTTCATTGAGGGCAGCCTCGGCTTTTTGGGCGCCATCATTGTTTCCTTGCTGGCGGTAAGTGTCTAGAGCTTGTTGGAAAGCTTGAATTGCTTCGGATGTGCGATCGCGCGCTTTGAGTGCTTGACCCATATCGTAATAAGCTTCTGCTCTGTTTGGATCGATCTGGATCACTCGCCTAAAAGTGATAATCGCTCCTACAAAATCTTGTTTTTGGATTTGAATTTCCCCGATCGCCACGTATGCTTCAACTAAATTCGGGCGCACGTCAATCGCCCGCTTATAAGCTACCACGGCTCCGTCTAAGTCGTTTTGAGATCTGAGAAGTTCGGCGATTTCTACTTGCACTTCGGGATTTCGTGGCTCTAGTTTGGCTGCTTCTTCAAAAGCTGCTAGTCCTTCGGAAGTGTTGCCGTTCCGCAGCAAAGCACTACCTAATTTTAACTGGATGCTGGACTGTTTGGGAGCGAGTTTGGCTGCTTCTTCGAGCACGGTGACAGCACTGGCAAAATTTCCCTGCTGGATCAATACTAAACCCATTGAAGAATAAGCTTGCCAATTTTTCGGATCGAGGGCGATCGCCTCTTGGTATGCTTTAAATGAACCGCTGTAATCTTTTTGCTGAAAAAGTACCACTCCCAGACCGATGCGGGCGTTGACATTTTTGCGATCGAGCGCAGTGGCGCGGCGGTAAGCGGAGGCTGCTGCGGGATAGTTTTGTAGGTTCGCCATAGCATATCCTAGGGCGTATTGAAAATCAGCATTTTTGGGTTCGAGACCGATCGCCTGTTGGTAAAATTCTACAGAGGCTTGATAGTTGCCTTGACGCGCTTCTAAATAGCCAATACCGGAAAAAATGCGCGGGTTTTCGGCATCTAAACGCGCTGCTTGCTGATAAACGTCGATCGCCTTACTGTAATCTCCTGCATTTACCAACTCGCGTCCTTGTCGCAGCAGATCGTCTAAATTTGAATCGTTTTTAGGTTGAACTTGAACAGATGTTTCTGCTGATAGCGCTACCTGCGGCGCTGCGATCGCGAATCCCGCTACCAACAGCGTACTTAATACCAAGAGACTTTGTTTGTGGACGGCCATTTGTTTCAAAGAATGTGTGGAATAAAAGAGCGAGTTGCAGCCAGCTTGCTAGCGCTGAGCTGCAAGAAACGGATACAAACCACTGACGCTAGCGTCAGAGTATATCCCAAAATTTTAGAGTTTAGTTCAACCTCCGGTGATTCAAGGTGCTGGAGCGTCAATCCAAAATTCTTCAATTCTTTAATCGACGCTCCAGCTTAGGGTTTGGCTGGAATCTTGGAACGGCGAGATGTAGTAAATCTACAGAACTCGACTCACTCAAAATTTTCGCACTTGAGGGCAACTGATGATTGTAACAACAACTGATATCATCCAAGGAGCAGAAATTCAATCTTACTTGGGAATTGTAACTGCTGAGGTGGTCTACGGCACCAACGCCCTGCGAGATTTTTTCGCGGGGATTCGCGACATCATCGGCGGGCGCACCGGCAGTTATGAGGAAGTGTTTCTCAAAGGACAGCGAGATGCCCTCGCGGAACTGGAAAAACGGGCAGGGCGTCTCGGTGCTAATGCCGTCATCGGGGTGGAAGTTGATACTGGCACGATTAATGTAGACTCTTCGGGAGCTCTGCTGCTGATTACTGCCGTCGGAACGGCTGTAAGATTGCGTTAAGCAGCCTTTCCTCTATACGTCGGCGAACTTTGTTTAACTGGATAAAATAGTTATTCTTGAAATACTCCCCGGCGTAAACGCACGGGGATTCTTTACGCTTCACCGACTGATGCAACCGAAGTTGTCTTACTC
>NZ_JAUBTN010000084.1:0-20589 GCF_036705055.1 Microcoleus sp. CZ3-B2
CTCTATCTTCATTTTTTTGACGAGGTTTATAGTGCTTTAAGCTTTCAAACTATTCTTTTTTCTAGGTTCAGTTTTTTGCCTTAGATCCGCGGTGTGAACCGCCTTCTCTTTGGCGCTTTATTAATATATCAACTCTCCCCTGAGTTGTCAAGCTTTTTTGCAAAGTTTTCTGCTTGATTTGGAAGTCATAGGCAGCAAGGGTTTCCACTGCTGAGTCAAATCAATTCTATTATTACCGGGTTCTGGTTATCCGGATATCGCTTCTTTTGATCGGTATTAGTAAGGTTTTTTCAGGGGACTCTTCCGCCAATGGGTAGAATATCTGTACAGACAGATGTTCTATATATATATGTTCGATCGCCCATGAAAAACCCTACTACTCGTCCTAGTGCCTTATTCGTTACCTGCGCTTCACTGCTGATTGGTTGCAGTCAGACCAACACTCCCCAGACCTCTACAACAGTATCTACAGCTACTTCGCCATCTCCGGGAGCTTCGCCACAGGGTGCGGGTGCGGTGAACTCAGCCGCTATTCCCGTTGGAGTTGGGGTGGCGCAAACCAGCAATGTCGCCTTACTTGGCCAGGAACAGGTGGCTGGGGCGAAAATTGCTGAAAAGTATTTCAACGATCGCGGCGGTGTGGATGGGACGCCGATTAGAGTGGTGTTACAAGATACGGGTGGAGATGAACAGGGGGCGATCAATGCTTTTAATACTTTGATCAATCAGGATAAAGTGGTGGGTATTGTGGGCCCAACTCTATCGCAACAGGCTTTTGGTGCAGATCCGATCGCCGATCGCGCCCAAGTACCCGTACTCGCACCCTCCAACACAGCTAAAGGCATTCCCCAGATTGGCGATTATGTCGCCAGAGTCTCCGCGCCCGTGGCCGTGGTAGCACCTAATGCAGTTAAAGCGGCCCTTAAGCAAAATCCCAATATCAAGAAAGTAGCCGTGTTTTTTGCTCAGAATGATGCTTTTAGCAAATCTGAGACTGAAACTTTCCAGAAAACAGTTAAAGAGATGGGACTGGAATTGGCAACAGTTCAAAAATTCTTGACTACTGATACAGATTTCCAATCTCAAGCCACTAATGCGATCAATGTCAAGCCCGATTTGATAATTATTTCCGGGTTGGCGGCAGACGGAGGTAATTTAATTAAGCAGTTGCGGGAGTTGGGCTACAAAGGCGTTATTATTGGGGGCAACGGTCTGAATACTTCCAACGTATTTACTGTTTGCAAGGCTCTTTGCGATGGGGTTTTGATTGCCCAAGCATACAGCCCGGAATATCAGAATGAAGTTAATAAGGCTTTGCGCGACGCTTATCGCGCCCAATTTAAGAAAGAACCGCCTCAGTTTAGCGCTCAAGCTTTTACTGGGGTACAAGTTTTTGTTGAGTCATTAAAAGCAATTAATGCTCAGTCTAAGATTAGTGAAAAGCCTTTAGCCCAATTGCGGACAAAGCTGAATCAGCAGTTGTTGATAGGTAAGTACGATACGCCTTTAGGGGAAATTTCTTTTACGCCGGAAGGTGAAATCAATCAGAAAAATTTTTATGTGGCACGGATTAAAATGGATGCGGATGGAAATAACGGTAGGTTTGAGTTTTTGAAATAAACGAAGAAAGAAAAATTTGAGCTTATTTGTGATTCAATGACTTAAATTGATACCCATTTTTTAACTGGCGATGGACTTAACTCTGTTTGTGCAACAATTTCTGAATGGTTTGTCGATCGGCAGCGTGTATGCTATTTTTGCACTGGGATACACGCTGGTGTTTTCTATTCTAGGAATTATTAATTTTGCTCACGGTGCAGTCTTTACTGTGGGTGCTTATTTCACCTATACGCTGATGGGGGGCGCTTTCGGTTTTAACGGGTTGTTAGCTAATGCGAGAATTCCCGTACAATTGCCTTTTGCTGTGGCGCTAATTTTGGGTAGTACACTGGCTGGTTTGGTGGGAGTAATTGTGGAAAGAGTTGCTTTTTTGCCTTTACGCCGCAGAAACTCAGATCCTCTGCTGACGGTGGTTTCTAGTTTGGGAGCGGCAGTGGCGATCGCCAATATTATTCAATATCTTGTCGGTGCAGAAATTTACACTTTTCCTGCTAACACTTACGGCTATTTGCCTGCAGCAATTAACTTCGGAACAGTAGATAAACCTATTCCGATTCGGACTGTTCAAATAGTGATTTTTGCGGTATCAGTTGCGATCGTGGCTGTTTTAACTTACTTAATAAATTTCACTAAGTTTGGGAAGGCAATGCAGGCGGTAGCCGAAGATGCTACCACTTCTAGTTTGTTGGGAATTGATACTGATAGATATATTATTTTGACGTTTTTTGTGAGCAGTTTTCTGGCGGGCTTGGCCGGGGGTTTGGTGGGTTCTAGTGTGAGTATTGCTGGGCCGTATTTTGGTATTGCTTTTGGTTTGAAAGGTTTGGCTGTGATTGTGCTGGGTGGGTTGGGGAGTATTCCTGGGGCGGTTTTGGGTGGGTTTGTAATTGGTTTGGTGGAGGCTTTTGTGCCGGGTGATTTTTCGGCTTATAAGGATGCTGTGGCTTTTGGTATATTGTTTATGATGCTGTTGGTTCGGCCGCAGGGTTTGTTTGGGCGGCGTTTGATTCAAAAAGTGTAGGATTATTTGCAATAACTCTAGTACATCAGTTGCTAAATGGATATTATATGAAATTAGAAATTCCATTAATTGTAAGCAATCGCCTTTTATTGCGATTGGCTAATCAAGACGATATCTGCAAAATTATTATTTTTTACAGTGACAACCAAAGATTTTTTACTCCCTGGCACAGACAATGGGCAGAGGATTTTTTAACTGAAAGTTATTGGCAAAAAAAAGTAGAGAAAGATTGCCAAGGATTTGAGTCTGACAAATCTTTAAAGCTGTGGATTTTTGAGAAGGATAATCCTGAGTATATTGTCGGTAACGTTAATTTTGATAATTTTGTAAGAGGAGCAGGTCATTTCTGCTTTTTGGGATATAATCTGGCAGAATCGCAACAAGGTAAAGGTTATATGACTGAATCTGTGCGAGTTGCAATCCAATATGTGTTTGCAGAGTTGAATTTACATCGCATTATGGCAAATTATATGCCTCACAATCAACGCAGTGGTAATCTACTGAGACGATTGGGATTTATGGTGGAAGGTTACGCCAGAGACTATTTGTTCATAAATGGTCGGTGGGAAGACCATATTCAGACTAGCTTAATCAATCCAAATTGGAAACCAAGTTAATCAGATTTTTTGGGATAATTGCAAATTTAAAATTAAATGAATACATTTTTTACTACTTATGGGTTTCTGATTGTCTCGATGTTGTTGGGTGCAATGTTGGGATTGTCACTATATTTGCCTTTAATGACTGGACAATTGTCTCTCGCTAGCCCCGGTTTTTATGCTTTGGGCGGGTATATTGCGGCGATTTTGTCTACGACGGTGTTTCAAACGACGGGTGGCTTATTTCCGCTGCCGTTGCTGTTATTGGAGATGATAATTGCAGGGGCTGTTTCGGGGTTGCTGGGTATTTTGGTGGGTATTGCGGCGCTGCGGTTGCGGGGGATTTATTTGGCGATCGCCACTATTGCTTTTGTGGAAATTCTGCGAGTTTTATCCCTGAATCTGGATATTACTGGCGGGGCTGTGGGGATTTTTGGAATTCCGCAACCGTTTGCAACGTCGATCGAGTATTTGTGGATTGTACTGCCTTTGCTGCTGGTCAGTATGGCGATTCTGTACCGACTGGAACGCATCCGGGTGGGACGGGCTTTTGCGGCGATTCGGGCTGATGAGTTGGCGGCTGATGCGATCGGCATTAACCCGACTTTTTATAAGGTTCTGGCTTTTGCATTGGGTGCTATTTTAGCAGGGGTTGTCGGTGCGGTTAGCGCGCATTTCCTCAATACTTGGAACGCCCGTCAAGGTACTTTTGATGCTAGTATTATTTACTTAACTTTTGTGTTGATTGGTGGTAGTAGAACTTTTGTCGGGTCGGTTTTGGGCGGGATAGTTTTTACTGCTTTGCCGGAGGTTTTGAGGGGGATGGCGACTATTCAGGGATTGCCGCTTTGGCTGGCGCAATTTCTGCGGGATGGACGGTTAATTATTTTTGGGTTGCTGATTGTCGTAGGGACGATATTTTTTCCGCAAGGGTTGGTGACACCGGAGTTGTTGAAGAAGTTTAGAAAGGGCGATCGCACTTCTGTGTAAAAACAGATAGTGTTACGATTTCGCCCCATCATCATCAATGGCTATATCAATGATGTACAATTATTAAGAATTTTATTATTTAGGTGAGAAGAATCATATTACTTTTGCTTGACTAGGGCGTTATTGTTGGTGGAATCCTTACCTTCTGCTTTGAACCGATCGCATAAGTTTTGTGCCATAAGTTGAGCAACTTGTTCATGACCTTGACTATTCCAATGACCGTCACAGCGCATAGCATTGGGAAAGCCATGTACGCAAGTTTTATTTTTTTCTGCATACTCTCGCAATCGCGGGACTGTATCCAATGTCGTAATATTGAGGCGATCGCCAAGGGCTTTGATTCTCTGATTAGGATAATACAAGTCCTTAATTCTAAATCGTTTCACATAGCTTTGACGCATCATAGGCTCAGGATTGACTTGAACTCCCGAACTGACAATCAAAATCATAAAATCTGCTTTTTGGGTCTTGACTTCCCGATTCATTAGTGTAATTAATCCTTCTGTTACTTGCCAAGCCTCTTTCCATACTGGATCGATAGGTTCTTGAAAGTTATGACCTGAGCGCTTTTTGTCTATGGTATCAACTAGACGTTTCTTATTATTTAAATCAATTTGTCTAACTAACCGCAAAATGCGTGAATGATTGACCAACCAAGTCGGAAGATAATCAACAGATGAAAACTCTAAATAGTTATGTTGTCTTTGTGAAATATTCAACCCTGAATTATCTAGAACTAATTCGCCATTATTATATACAAAAAATGGCTTGCGTTTAGAAAATTCAAGTTTTTTTGAATTATTAATGATATCGTTGCCAGGAAGAAAAGCTAAGAGCACTAAATCCGGAGAATATTGCCAGACTTTATGGCGCAGAGTGATTAGTTCTTGATCCGTCCCATAGCCCTGAACGCCAAAATTAATTACCTCTACTTTCCGATCGCCTAAAGCAGTACATTGTTTATTGAGTTGCTTTCTCATTTTCCACCAAAAAGTATTTTCCATCGGTACTTGTAAAGATTCGGCAAAGGAATCTCCCAACACTGCGATCCGAAAAGTTTTTTGTGGTTTTTCTTTAGTATGTTCGCGATCGCGCAAACCATCTTTATTTGCGCGAATTAAGGAGCGATCGCCTTCCCCCTGCCACTCGAAAGACGCACCCGGTTTCAATGACCAACCAGCGGGATCGTCTAATGTGTAACTTGCAAAAGAAGCAAGATCGCTTGGTTTTTCTATACCTTTAATTCCCCCCAGATGCAAAGCTAATTCTCCCATAAAAACACCAGCCATAATTCCTCCCAAAATTAGGCTGAGTTTTTGCGCCCATAAACTTAGTTTTTTCATTTTAGTTTTTTTATAAATAAAAGTCTAGTCTAAATCGCCGTGACTATCTCAAAAAGACAATCCCTACAGACAATTAATGTTTTTCTTGCGAAGCTAATTTTATGCTTTCGAGTATCATAGACCGATCGCCCAAAACTGAAAAGTGAAAAAAGACGGAAAAAGACGGGTCTTTATAAAATGTGGATGCAAGGCGGAAAAAGACGGAAAAAGACGGAAAAAGTCGGCTATACTAACCGTAGTTCTCTGAAAACCCTACTGATGGACACTGCCCATATATTGCAATTTGTAGATGAAGTGCTCAGCGCGAAGACAGGCAAACGTCTAAATGACTTGCAGCGTAAAATTATAGAGGGAATACTTAAGCGACAAAAGTATTATTATATTGCAGATACTTATGGCTGTACGGCTGGTCATGCTAAGGATGTAGGTTATAAGCTTTTACAAATATTATCTAATGTTTTTGGTGAACCAGTTGACAAAGGTAATCTGGAATCTGTTTTAGAACGGCAATTAAATCTGAATATAAATTTTGGCGATCGCCCTACTAATTTTGGTAATAGCCACACAATTAACTATATCAATGGTTGCTCAGAACTACCCACTCCTACGCCATATAAAAGTCAGCTTGCGACTCCCGACTACCATGACGGCACGAATCAAGGTAAAACTGAAATGGTTGGTAAGTTACGGGAGTTGGGCTTGAAGGATGAGCAAATTGCAGGGGTGCTAGGACTAGCCTTGGATGTGGTGAAGCAGGTAGATTGAAAAGAATGAGTTTATTTGTAGTCTCAAACCCTTTATCTGAACCAGTGGTGACTCTGGGTTGAAACACATATAATTCAGTCAGGAGGTATAAGTTTTATGTTCGCAGTCGTCACCCCAGAAAAGATTCATTTGCCACCAGGAACACTGATAAAATTTCCCGGTAGTTGGCAGGATTACCAAGCGCTTGTAGAACAATTGGGCGATCGTTCAATTCCGCGCATCAAATATCGACCAGGAGAGATTTTATTAATGTCCCCTTTACCCGTACACGGAAAACAAGCTCATATTATCGCAATTGTGGCAATAGTTCTACTAGATTACTTGGGCAAAGATTATGAAGCGTTTACGCCAATTACGATGGATTTGCCGGAGGTAAGAGGGATTGAACCAGATTATTGTTTTTATATCGATAATTGCGCCGCCATTCTGGGTAAAGATCGGATTGCTTGGGGTGTTGAACCGCCACCCGATCTAGTAATTGAAGTGGATGTCACTAGCTACACTAATTTGGATGATTACTTGCCTTATCAAGTGCCGGAAGTGTGGCTGTTTAAGAAAAATAGGCTCATAATTTACGGCTTGCAAAACGATCGCTATGTCGAAAGTTCCATCAGCCGTTATTTTCCCAATTTTAATGTATCAGAGATTGTGGAGGAATGCTGGCAAATGTCGCGCGATCGCCATACAAGTACAGTAATTCGGGAGTTGCGGCAAAAAATTGAGAGGGAGAACGGTTGAATCATCGTGTCCGGTGAATGGATTGTAATTCCTGTAGAGGCAGGCGATGCCCTGAACGTAGGCGAAGGGTTCACCAACAATAATTGCCTAAAACCGAAAATTATCATAAACCTGCCCCCGCCCAACGACTATAAATAATTTTGATGGTGGGTCATCAAACAAACATCATATTCTGCCAAATCTTAATAGTTTTGTCACTGCTGCCGCTAGCCAAAAACTCTCCTTCCGGGGTAAAATTTACGGAATAAACAGAGTTTGTATGACCTAAAATATTACAAAGTTCTTGACCATTTTTTACCCGCCAAATCTTGATAATTTGATTGCTACTGCTGGCAATTACTTCGCCATCGGGACTAAACGCGATCGAATCTACATACCAAGAATGACCTGCAATTGTTAAAATTTCTTGCCAATCTTTGACCCACCAAATTTTGATAGTATTGTCGTGACTGCCACTCGCCAGAAACTCTCCATTGGGACTAAAAGCTACACAACGCACACAGTCTGTATGACCAGTCAGCGTGCGAATTAGCTTGCCATCTTTGACTCGCCAAATCTTAATAGTTCTGTCCCAACTGCTGCTAGCCAGAGTTTCTCCGTCAGGACTGAAGGCGACGCAGTAAACTAAGTTACTGTGACCGCTAAATGTGCGGATTTCTTGCCCGTCTTTCACGCGCCAAAGCTTAATTGTTTTGTCCCAACTGCTGCTAGCCACAGTTTCGCCGTCGGGACTGAAAACTAAGCCATAAACTGAGTTGCTGTGACCTGTAAGCGTGCGGATTTCTTGCCCGTCTTTCATCCGCCAAAATTTGATTGTTTTGTCGTGGCTACTGCTGGCAAGTATCTTTCCATCGGGGCTAAAAACTACTGTATGAACTGAGTTGGTGTGTCCGGCGAGAGTTACTATTTCTTGCCCGTCTTGTACTTGCCAAAGCTTGATTGTTTTGTCATCGCTACCGCTGGCGATCACTTCTCCGTTAGGGCTGAAAGCTACAGAGGAAATTAAATTTTTGTGTCCAGTTAAAGTGTGAATACATTGCCAGTTATGAGTTGGCTGAGGGGGCGGATTGGGATTGGCGGCAGGTTTGACTGCTTTGGTAATTGTTTGAGGAATGGTGAGTTTACTAGCTGCTTCTGGATTCAGTTGAGTTAAGACTTCAACAGCAGTTTGATAGCGACGGTTCGTAGCATTTTCAATCAATTGGTCTAAGATTTTGCCTGTTTCTTCACTCACCGGATTGTTTGCCAAATATTGCCGCCAAATCCAGGCATCTTCGCCCGGATCGAAGAGATCAAAGGGAGAAACTTGAGTTAGCAAATACAGGCAAGTTACGCCTAAACTGTACAAATCACTGGTAAAAAATGCTTTGCCTCTGGCTTGTTCTGGGGCGATGTATTCGGGGCTACCGATGCTAGTTCCTGTTTTGAGTAAAGCTGTACCTGTAGCTATTTTTGCTGCACCAAAGTCTACTAAAACTAATTGTTTGTCGGCGCGGCGGATGATGTTTTCGGGTTTGATATCTCGGTGAATTACGTTGTGGGAGTGGATGAAGTGAAGTACGGGTAATAAGCTGTTGAGTAAGTCTTGAATTTGAGTTTGTGTAAACGTACCTTCTGTTGCTACAATTTGTGCTAGATTTTGTCCGTCGATAAATTCTTGGACTACATATTGTCGGTTGTCTTGGATAGAATATGCTAAGAGTTCGGGAATTTGAGGATGTTTCCCTAATTCGTCTAATCGCATTGCTTCTTGTTCAAAAAGTTCGGCTGCTTTTTTGCTATTGCGATTGCTGGCTGATGGGATGAGTGGGGTTTCTGGGGGTAAGAATTGTTTGATAACGCAGCGGGGTTTTGATGGTTTGTCTTCGTCAACGGCGAGTAATGTTCTGCCAAAACCTCCTTGTCCGATCGCCTTTATGGCCCGATATCTGTCGCGCAACAGCAGTTTTGACCGGCAATTTCGGCAAATTTTGGCTGTATCCGGGTTTTCGGGCTTGGAACAGTTGGGGTTTAGGCAATAACTCATTCGATTTTAGATTTTGAATTTTAGATTATTTGTATCAGGCAGTAAATATTATACCTGTTTCCAGAGTCTAGATAATTTGGCTTGTAGTGAGGATTTTAGTCATTTTATCCTAGATAAAGAGAGACTTCAGTCCTCATTACGAACATTTAAAAATTAACATAAAATACCAAATTTGGTTTTTAGTGAGGACTTTAGTTATCTTTTTCGAGTTGGGGAAATAAGGAATTCAGTCCTCACTACGAACCTGGGGAAATTAACTATTTTAAAAGTTCCACATGACTGGGTTGTCATCTAAACTATCGGTGACTGTTCGCCCGATCGCGTCTATTGCTTTTAAGTCCTCTTGACTCAGCTTTACTTCGGCAGCTTTGGCATTAGCGGTGGCTTGTTCGGCATTGCGCGCGCCAACAATTGCGTTGGTTTGCGGCTGGGCGATTAACCAGGCTAATGCTAAATTGCCCAAGCTTGTTTGGTGGCGATCGGCAATTGGCCTGAGTTGATTTAATGCTGTTTGCACTCTGGCGTAATTTTCCTTGATAAACAGCTTGCTTTTGGCGCGGTGATCGCCTTCTTCAAATTTGTGTTCTGGCCCAAATTTACCTGTTAATATTCCTTGAGCTAAAGATGAGTAGGCAAGGATTGAGATATTATTTTCTACACAGTAGGACATGGCCTCTTTTTCTACCCAGCGCCAAAACAGAGAATAGGGCGGTTGCAAGCTGTCGATGCGTCCGTATTGGGCGGCTTCTGCTATTTGGACGCGGGAGAAGTTGGAAACGCCGATCGCCCGAATCTTCCCCTGTTCTTTTAATTTGTTCAGCGCGTCCATTGTTTCTGCAATGGGCACTAATTCGGAATTCCAAGTCCCGGCGGGCCAGTGGATTTGGTAAAGGTCGATATAATCGGTGTTGAGGTTTTTTAGCGATCGATCGCACGCCTCGACTACCAAATCGGGTTTCAGGTGGTTGGCAAAAACTTTGCTAGCATAAACTACTTGCGATCGCACATCTGAAAGCGCTTTGCCGATAATTTGTTCCGAATGTCCTTCTCCGTAAACCTCCGCCGTATCAAAGGTGGTAATACCGGCCTCAAAAGCGGCGCGCATTGCTTTGACAGTTTCGGCATCCTCAATTCCCACCCACATCCGCTTCCCAGCTTGCCAAGTCCCCATAATTATCGGGCTAATTTGAATTCCCGATATCCCCAATTGTCGCTTTTCCATAGCTATAGCCCTAATTTGGATTTTTACTATTTACCCTCAAACTATCTAATTTTAACAGAAAAAAGTTGTTATAATTGCTGTAAATTACCGATTTTGTTACTTTGGTTAAAACCAAACTAAATCCTATGAAATCAACTACTCGCGCGCTGAAAGAATGGAATGTAGCGGTTAATGCTTTGGAAACTGGCAAAACAATTGTGCTCTTGCGAAAGGGCGGAATTCGCGAGCAAGCAGGACAGTTTAATGTTGCTGACAAGCAGGTTTTGCTTTATCCAACTTTTGAACACCAACAGCCTGATTTATTAAAGCCAGATTTTGCGAGTCAGGTAAAAACGGTAGAATCTGGTTGGCATCCAGAATTTATTAAAATTAGCAGTTGGGCTGAGATTACCGATGTTTTTTTGGTAGCTTGGGAACCTGCAATTACGGCGCTTTTTCCTTACCATATCTGGAATGAAAAATTTGTCGGCGACCGCCTGAAATGGAAACAAAATCAGCCAATTTATATTTTACTACTGCGGGCTTATCGGTTAGCCCAAAATCTAGAAATTCCGTACATTTCTGCCTACGGCGGTTGCCGTTCTTGGATAGATTTGGCTAGTCCTATTTCCCTGGAAGGAAGCGAAGCTGTTTTATGCAATCGAGAATACCTTGAACGTTCTAATGAAATCCGCAGTTTGATGGTAAATCCTCCGAATGCTTCTGGTTCGCAGAAAATCACACAACTGACGATTTGATCGTTCCGACTTCAGTCTTAATTAATACTTTTTAATGTACTTTTCGAGAGGCGTATTTCTACTAAACCCAGCCCAAAATCTGCTGCTAATGCCATTAAAGCTGACGGAATTGCCCCAGCTAAAAGTAACTGATTGTTGACTGTAGCAACGCCGCGAAAAATAAACACGCCCAAGCCGCCGGCACCAATTGCAGCGGCGATCGTTGCTAGCCCGATCGCAATTACCGCAGCAACTCGTACTCCCGCCAAAATTACGCCCAGCGCTAGGGGAAGTTCTACTTGCCATAACAGTTGCAGATCCGTCATTCCCATACCTCTCCCGGCTGCTACGATCGCCGGATCGACACCGACAATCCCGGTATAAGTGTTGCGGATAATGGGCAGTAGGGAATAAAGTGTGAGGGCGATGATTGCGGTGCGATCGCCTATTCCTCCCACAACGGGCATCGGAATGAGCAAGCCAAACAAAGCTAAACTGGGAATTGTTTGCATAATATTTGCAAATCCCAAAATCGGCTTTTTCAATTGGGGTTTTCTCGTTACTAAAATACCGAGGGGAATCCCGACAATAATTGCGATCGAAATTGCCACAGTTACTAAATATAAGTGTTCGAGTACGCGCTGAATTATCTCCGTACCGTACCGATTTAGAAATTCTATCATTGGGTAATTGGTAATTGTTAATTTATTATTGTGTTATAATCAAATGTCTCGTAGGGGCGGGTTCGCCCATATCTTTAATTCCCCGCGATCAGCTTAAAAAACCCGCCCCGCCTATACTAAAAACGAGAAATGCAAACATAATTTTACCCAGTTCCAGGTAATTGGAAACATTCAATAAATGCCAAAGCTTCTGGATGCTGAGATTTTAGAAAATCATCCGGCGAGCCCAATTCAACCAATCGTCCATCCTGCATCAAACCAATTTTAGAAGCTAACAAAAAAGCTTCTTGAATGCTGTGAGTTACAAAAATCACAGTTTTGCCCAGTTGCTGCTGCAATTGACCGAATTCCCGCTGCAATTCCAGGCGAGTAATCGGGTCTAAAGCGCCAAACGGTTCGTCCATTAACAGCATCGGAGGGTCTGCCGCCAGTGCTCTGGCGACACCCACTCGCTGCCGCTGTCCGCCAGATAACTGATGGGGATAACGTTTGGCGAAGTGCTGCGGATCGAGGTTGACTAATTCTAACAGTTGGCGGACGCGAGATTGAATACGCGATCGCTCCCAACCTTCCAATTTCGGGACTAAACCGACATTTTGCTCGACGGTAAAATGGGGAAACAAACCGATTTCTTGAATTACATAGCCAATTTTTCGCCGCAGTTGAATTGGGTTCCATTCAGTTGTCGCTTTTCCCATGACAAGCACTTCACCGCTAGTTGGTGCGAGTAAATTGTTAATCAATTTCATGGTAGTAGTTTTGCCGCTACCGCTGCGTCCCAGCAATACTAAAACTTCTCCTTGCAGCACTTGAAAATTGATTTTTTCTACTAAATACCTGCGGTTGAGACGGTATGTCACTTCAAGGCATTCGACAGCAACTTCATGATTATTGACAGCCATGATTAATTTCGGTGATGTTGGTTGTAATAAATCGTCAATCGGCTAGCGTCGCGAAACAATTTAAAATCTAAAATCCCAAATCTAAAATCTAAAATTGTCGTGGTTTTGCCATTCTAGCAACAAGGCTCGACATTGGAGGCAAGTTAATTTTTTGAGCAAGTCTCGAATTCCGTCGGGGGTGACAGGATATACAGCGCCGAGAAGTTCGGGGTTGACTGTGGCTGTCGGGTGCAATTCTGCCACAAAACCGTAGAGTTTTTGATTGGAGAATGAACTGTTGATTGCCCAGCCTGTGGTGTTGAGGGGTTGGATGCGGGCGATCGCACTTTCTGTCACGCCTAGTTCTTTTTTGATTATAGCTGGAACTGCCGCTGCTGGCGTTACTGCTTCTGGTACGCGACCGCCGGGAAAATCGAGGGTGGCGGATGCTACGCCGGGGCGATACGTCGGTGAGGGAAACAACAATTTGTCAGCTTGAACAGTCAAAATTACAACTGAATCTGCTCTTTCTACTCGCCAATATTCTACTATTTTTCCTTCGGTAGTTTCGAGATGTTCGGCGATTAGCTTTACCCAATGAGAGTTGATTTCTACAAAACGATCTAGGGTTTTCCAGTGGGATTTTCGGTTTTGGTTCATGTTGTTAGTTGTTAGTTGTTAGTTATTAGTTATTGGTTAGTGGTTATTGGTTATGAGTTATTAGTTATTGGTTATTAGTTATTAGTTGTTAGTGCTGTCCCCCTGAGCTTTCCGTCCAACGTCCAACGTCATCAGGCAGAAGGCAGAAGGCAGAAGGAATAGGGAACAGGCAAAAAATCATTAAGAATATCCTAAGCGTTGGCTATGGTTGCTATAAATCAGAGGTTGTTGGCTATGGTAGTCGAAAGGTCGATCGGCTATTTGGGCGATCGACCTTTCGACCTTAGAGCCACTTTTCCCCTCTCGATTGTAAATTTTTGCAACAAACTACACGTTCACCCTGATAATTCAGTAACATAGACTACATAATCAAAATTTATCTGCAGCTCTGGGTTGTTAAAACCCCGCAAGGAGTGCAGACTCTTAGCTCGACAGACAGGAGTAATTATGCAACTGCAAACAGATATTCGTACTTGGCAACCGCCAGCCGGCATCACGAGCGATCGCGATCGGGAAAGATTCGGCTGCGCCGTACCTGCACCCAAATTGGCTCCTAACCTGTGGGTAAGATTGTTCAATCCCCCAACAGCATTCAGTTTTGACGAAGCGCGGCTGTTGTGTCAGCACTCCGAGGACAAGTGGCTAGCTTGGATTCCCGATCATGGGGAAATTTTGCTGAATACGAATGAATTTTGCGCTACTTAATCAAAAATTAAAGTGTGGAAATCCATATCTTTCAGGCTTCAAAGCATATTTTTGGAAAAAACCAGGTCTTTTCGGAATTATCTCGTTTGTAGTGAAGACTTCAGTCCTCAAGGATTAAGCAGGACTAGAGTTTTCACTACAAACCAATTAATTAAAATTTTGACAACAAAAAGAGCAGTAGAAAACCTATTGCTCTTTTTGTTTTGTGCAAAAACACTCTCTAGTTTTTGTCTTCAGACAGCGGAACTTACTCGCTTATTTGCAAACAGCACGGTTATTGGCGTTTCTGACAATGGTGCCTACTCTGCCATTAATCATAATCGGGTTTTTGGTGCTGGCTCGAATCAAGCGGGGCTGTTTACCCAGACATTCTTTGATTGATTCTGACCAGGCGGTGAGAGCGCTGGTGTATTCTGTACGAGTCGCTGGTGCGCGAAACTGATCGGTAATTATGTGATCCGTGGTGATGCTAGTGTCTGTAGCAACATTCGTAATAATTGGAAAGTCAAAGTTTTTTGGCAAGGTTCTGTCAGGTATTTTGCCAGGTACTATCTGGTAATTCATCGAGCCACCCTTGTAGTCAATACTTGCTTCGGGGGTTGTTTGAGCGAAGGCTGGAATAGGCAAGCTTGCTACCAAGACGGTGCAGCAACTCCAAAATAATTTCGATTTCATCCGATTCATCTCCTCAACTGTATGACGATTAGCACTAATTAGATAGGCTCCAAAAACATTAGCTTATATTTATCAAAAATATGATGCTAATGAGCTTTTTATCTGAAGTTTGACCCACCTAATTTTTTAATATACATCCTCAAAAATGTGAAAACTGGTTTGCCTGACAAACTGTAAAATGGTTTCAGTTGAGTAAGACATTTACACATCTGAAGTTGTTACAGTATGGGAGACTCGATTTGACCAGAATGATTGATTTTTGATTGTTGTTATGGGAACTTTATCAAATTTTGTCTCAGATATCAAGTTTTGCCGATCGCACATCACATCTTAACACTGTCCCAGCAGCTCGATCGCCCTTTGAGTGTTACGCGCTATACCAGGACGAGAAAGATGCTACAGTGCATCAATGGGCGTTTGAGTGTTTTCAAGCGACAATAGGCAGAGAAGGGGCTTGAAAATAGGTGAATTTAGTGGAAGATAGCAAGATTATAGACTTATCGGAAATCATGGGTGTTCCCGCGGCTCCTGCGGGTTACAAATCGGGCTTTGTGGGTATTATCGGGCGGCCGAATGTCGGCAAATCCACGCTGATGAATCAGTTGGTGGGGCAGAAAATTGCGATTACTTCGCCGGTGTCTCAGACGACGCGCAACAGGCTGCGGGGCATCCTGACGACACCTGAAGCACAAATTATTTTTGTCGATACTCCCGGAATTCACAAGCCGCACCACCAATTGGGTAAGGTTTTGGTGCAGAATGCCCGCACCGCGATTCAGTCTGTGGATGTGGTGCTGTTTGTGGTGGATGGTTCGGTGGAATCGGGTGGGGGCGATCGATATATTATCGAAATTCTCAGCAATTGCAAAATTCCGGTGATTTTGGGGATGAATAAGTTGGACGAACAACCGGAGGATTCCGTGTTGATCGATCGCACTTACGAGCAAATTGTCAACCCTGAGTGGCCAGTCGTCAAGTTCTCGGCGCTTACGGGCGAGGGTGTCGAACCGCTGCAACAATTGTTAATCGAACATCTGGAGGTTGGGCCCTATTATTATCCGCCCGATTTGGTGACTGACCAGCCGGAACGCTTTATTATGGGCGAATTGATTCGGGAACAGATTTTGCTGCTGACGCGGGAAGAAGTGCCGCATTCTGTCGCAATTGCGATCGACATCGTTCAAGAAGAAGCCAAAATTACGCGAATTCTGGCGACAATTCACGTCGAACGGGATTCCCAAAAAGGTATTTTAATCGGTAAGAGCGGCAGTATGCTGAAGTCGATCGGCAGCGCGGCCCGCGAACAGATTCAAAAGTTAATTGAAGGCAAAGTGTATTTAGAGTTATTTGTCAAGGTGCAGCCGAAGTGGCGGCAGTCCCGCACCCGTTTGGCAGAATTGGGCTATCGCGTGGAAGAATAAAACTTTGGTGGTTTGCGGGATGTTCGCGATCGCATCCCTCTTTAAAAACTGTCCAAATTATTCTAAAAAGGCTTCCTGCAAAAAATGTTTGTGTGAGACTAAAATAGGGAATATAAATAAACTCCATTACCTATTACCTACCACTCATTACCTAAAAGAATGATTGCCGGAAAAGAAAACTTTCCTCAAATAACCCCAGAAGAATACTTTGCCTGGGAAGAACAGCAGCTAGAAAAGCATGAGTATATCGACGGTCAAGTCTACGCCATGAGTGGCGGCAGCGTAAACCATAGCCGCATTGCCGTCAGACTCACAACCCTATTCTCGAATCATCTAGAAAACAGCAGTTGCGAAACCGGAAACTCCGATTTGAGAGTCAACGTCATTGGAACCAAAAACTACATCTACCCCGATGCAAGTATAACGTGCGACGATCGCGATAAAACCACAACCCAATACATTACTTACCCCTGCTTAATTGTTGAAGTTCTCTCTCCCAGCACCGAATCCTATGACAGAGGTGGCAAATTTAGAATGTATCGCAAAAATCCAGTCTTACAAGATTATTTATTAGTCAGTTCCACCAGTATCGAAATGGACTTGTATCATAAAAATGATGCTGGTGAATGGCTCATTATTAACTACCAAGCAGGCGACACTATAGAACTCAAAAGCATCAATCTCAGTTTTGCGATCGAACAAGTCTATCGCAACCTCGACCTTACTCCAGAAACAACACCTTAAAATTGATAGAGCGATTAAATTAGGAGATTGTTATGATTGCAGCTAGAGAGCAGGAGCGGTACTTTACACCTGAAGAGTATTTTGCTTGGGAGGAGCAACAATTAGAAAAGCACGAGCTAATCGATGGTCGCGTATATGCGATGAGTGGCGGGACTAGAAATCACAGTGATATCGCTGGAAACTTTTTAACGACAATCAAGCCCCATCTGCGGGGTAGTGGTTGTAAAACATACAATTCTGACTGCCGCGTAAATATCCTCAATACTCGCAACTATACCTATCCCGATCTGAGTGTCACTTGCGATCGGCGAGATAATTCTAGCCCTCAATATATTACCTATCCCTGTTTGATTGTTGAGGTTTTATCGGATAGTACCGAGGCTTACGACCGAGGCAAGAAGTTTGAAAAATATCGCCGCAACCCGAATTTAATTGATTATGTGTTGGTGAGTTCTGATGAGATGGCGATCGATATTTATCACAGAAATGATGCGGGGGATTGGTTGATTCTGAGCTATCGAGCGGGCGATCGCGTTGAGCTTAAAAGTATTGGGTTGAGTTTGGCGATCGAGCAATTCTATGAAGAAATTGTTTTCGAGCAGAAATCTTGAATTTATAAATGGATTTATGAGGATACATTCTATGTAGCTTCACAGAAAAATAGTATTACCGAGTGTTTCTTATGAACTACCGAAACCACATCACGATCGAGGCAAATAAACGCGGTGGTAAGCCTTGTGTACGCGGCTTGCGAATTACGGTTTATGAAGTGCTTGAGTACCTGGCTTCCGAGATGACCGAAGCAGAAATTCTCGACGATTTCCCCGATCTGACGCGAGAAGATTTAAAAGCCTGCATTGCTTATGCTGCTGACCGCGAGCGTCGGTTTATGACCGCGACCTTATCGGCATGAAATTACTTTTTGATGAAAATTTGTCGCCCAAGTTGCCGAATCGTTTGAGCGATATTTTCCCAAATTCGCTTCACGTTCGAGATGTGGGAATGAAAGCAACGATCGACCCAATAGTTTGGGATTATGCAAAAGACAATAATTTGATGATTGTCTCGAAAGACGCGGATATGCACGACCTGAGCTTAGTATTTGGGAATCCACCGAAAGTTATTTGGCTTCGACTTGGAAACTGTTCGACATTGCAAATTGAAAATTTGCTGCGTCGGGAGTTCAACGCGATCGAATTATTTTATGAAGATGAGAATTTATCGCTGCTTGCTTTATCATAATAGACCGATCGCCGAAAGTGTGCGATCGACTCTAATCTCAAAGATAATAAAGATAGCTTTTTTCAGTGCGACGGCTTAAGTGTTTAAGTTGAATTGTGCGGCGAACTCGATCGAGGAAAGAAGATTCCGATGGGGAGTAAGAAGGGGTTGATATACATCCTTGAGCTGCGGTATTATTCGACTATATCCAGTATTGTACCGCAACTGCGATACAATTATAAGTTAGGTAGCTTGAGCCTCTGGCTAGGGCCGTACGGTAAACTCACTTGTTGAGAGTAAAACATAGGTGAATGTTAGTGGCGCTTTTCAGTCGGCTCTTAAATCTCAATACAGGCAGTATTCCGCTAGAAGATTTCTTCACTGAGTTGGTCGCCTACCTCTTCAGTACAGACAAGGAAATTCTCTATTCTTGGCTTAAGAATTTAAACTTATTGGATATAAATATTTATTTGGATGCCTATGTTTCAACACAGAGGGAGTTTGAGCCTCTTGATGATCATCGTTTAGCTAGCCGCCCAGATATCTTAATTGAGCTAGTAGATGCTAAAAGTCGTAGCATCATCTTTATCGAAAGTAAGATTGGCTCTCAGGAAGGCTACGAGCAGCTTTCAAGGTATGCCGAGATTTTGCATGGAATTTCAGGGTTCCAGCACAAATTTCTTTTGTACATTACTCGTGATTTTGATCCAAAAGATCAAGCAGATATTTTCAAGAATATTTCTCAATCTACCGTTCAGTTCAGGCAATTGAGGTGGCATCAGTTCTATCGATTTTTGAAATCTCAGGCAGATACAATGCTTGTTAAAGAAATTGTGACATTTATGGATGAGTATCGCATGGCACATAACAATCAGTTCTCTTCTATTGACGTGATTGCGTTAGCAAATTTCACAAAATCACTAAAACTTATGGAAGAGACAATGTGGGGAGAAGTCAGTCAGCGCTTTGAGAAAGTTCTGGGAGCAATTAAGCAAAAGTCTACAGCTCTTACCCAGATTCAATGGCATGGGCGGTATTTAATGACTGCCTCAATGCCAAGTGGAAGATGGTGGTGTGGTCTAGGCTTTATTCTAAAGACATCACATTTAACTGATTACCCAATAGTACGTCTCGTACTTGAAGTAGATCCTAATTCACCGCGTCGAGCAGAAATTATTGAAACGATGAAAGATATTTGCGAACAGTACGGTTGGAGGGGTTATAACTTAGATAGCTCAAAAGACTGGGCAGGAATAGTTCGAGACAAAAGTTTACAGGATTTTCTTTCTGAAGAAGACCATGTGGTGGCTGTCAAAAGATTTTTCCTGCAAGCACTAGATGAGTTAGAAAAGATCAAAGATCAGTATTCAAAACTTCCTTGGGTAGCAATTCAAGGCAATGGAGAAAGCTCTGATGATACGTTGCCAGCTACCTAACAAATCGTTGCAACGGCGGAATAAAGATAATCGGTGGGGATGCCAGGGTTACTAACCGCCGTTGAACTCAATCGTTATCTCGTAAATGCTGCCTGACTTTGGAGATGATTCGGAAGCTCGATCGAGAGCTTGACCTACAGAAAATTGGTAGAATAATATAGACACGCTTCGATCGCGCACCATGCAACAAGCTAGTAGATCCAATCTTTTCGCCAAACCTCGAACGAGGAGATTCTCAAATGCCATTGGCTGAACTAATGTCACAGATCCAGGAACTTTCAAAAATTGACAAGCTTCGGCTGATGCAGTTTCTGGCAACAGAACTGGTCAAAGAAGAAGATGCAACAAACTTTTTTGTTGCCGATCGAGAGTATCCGGTCTGGTCGCCTTACAATTGCTCTGAGGCTGCCAATGTTTTAATGAATCTTCTGACGACAAAACAACAAGAACAGAATGGTTGACGCTCAGAGATTTCCCTACAAAATCATTGACAGCAGTCTTGGCATGGTCGATCGAATGCCGTATCTGCCATTGACACTCAGCCTGAACGGTCAATCCTTAAACGCTGAGGGCTTACTAGATACAGGTGCAAGCGTTAATGTTTTGCCCTACGAGTTAGGGCTACAACTGGGCTTAGTCTGGGAAAATGAGACACTCTCAATCCTATTGGCTGGGAATTTGGCTCGATTTGAAGCCCGCGCAGTCGTTGTCAACGCTCGAGTTAGTTCATTCCCAACGCTTAACCTGGCATTTGCCTGGACACAAGCAACCAATGTACCTTTGATTTTGGGGCAAGCTAATTTCTTCTTCGAGTTTGATGTCTGTTTCTTCCGGGCACGTTCAGAATTTGAAATCCGTCCTAAGCAGAGTGAATAGAAATGAAGACACTCCAACTATACCGTTATCTCGTAAATGCTGCCTGACTTTGGAGATGATTCGGAATCTCGATCGAGAATTAAGGATTCCGGTGGATAAATGTCGCCCTACATTACCAACACTAATTGCTGCTTTATTTTACGATTTATCAACAGATAAAGAAATCAAAATCCGTTACATAAGACTTACCCAAAGCTACCCAGCTTTATACAAAGCTGGACTTTGAACCTTACTTCCTGTTTCATTC
>NZ_JAUBTN010000085.1:0-20523 GCF_036705055.1 Microcoleus sp. CZ3-B2
GCCATTTTTTCAGAAGGGTATGAGAGCTATGTCCTTGATTGAGTCTATGTTTTAACGGGGTTGTCACCCCGTCAGCTCAATTTTATTATTCCGATGCAACGGGAAACGATATTACACAACAGTCTAAGAATTCCCGCGTACAGGTTTGCAGTCAGGACTTGCGTCTTTCCGATTAGAAATGCCATTTCATCCCTGGACTAAAGTCGCAGGGTTTTCAAACCAATTTTCTGATCAAAAAAAGATACGCAGTGCGTACCTTTTCAATTAGAAAATAAGGCGCGCCGAGGCGCACCCTACTAATTAGCTGTTCTGAGGAACAGGAGAACCAACGCTGGGCGCACCCACCTTAGCCCGCTTCTTGATCAAGATTGGCTTGACGGTGTTTTCTCCAACGGGGGGATCTTCTTGTTGAGCGTAATCAGCCCCCATCCAAGCAGGACGGCTTTGATCGAAGGCCATTTGCAATGCTGCAGCGGCGATCGCGTGGGAGTCGTATTCCTCGGACAACTCAGACACCAGAGGTAAGAAAGATGCCATCCGTTCGCCAGCCAAAGCTTCGCGAACTTTACCCTGCATTTTTTCCAACTGACGTGCTTCAATTTGTGCCCGTGTCGGAATGTTCCGCACTGTCAAGCTCGATCGCACGTGGCGTTCAATCAAACGCAATTTCCGGCGATCGACCGGTTGAATCAGCGTAATCGCTGTTCCTTCGCGACCGGCCCGGCCTGTGCGTCCGATCCGGTGAACGTAGCTTTCTACGCTATCGGGTAAATCGTAGTTAATTACGTGAGTCAAGTGATCCACGTCCAAGCCCCGCGCCGCAATATCAGTCGCTACTACCCAGCGGACTTGACATTGGCGGAACCGATGCAGCAAGCGTTCCCGCTGTGCCTGGTTCAAATTACCGTGATACTCGTCCACGCTGTGGCCTGCTGCTTGCAGTTGGCTGGTAAGTTCCGCCGCCGACTGCCGCGTCCGCACAAAAATCAGCGCCGATTCCGGGTCTTCCATTTCTAGAATTGGCTGCAAAGCTCTTGCTTTAGACCAGCCGCGCGGAATCATGTACACGCCTTGGCTGATGCGCTTCGGCGTTGCTTTTGGCTGTTCGACGGTGACGTTGACTGGGTTACGCAAATGGCGCGCTACCAATTTCCGAATGGAAGCTTCCATCGTCGCCGAGAAAAATGCCGTTTGACGATCTTTTGGTGCAGCATCCAAGATTTTTTCCACATCTTGGATAAAGCCCATGCTGAGCATTTCGTCAGCTTCGTCCAAAACCAGCCATTGTATTTTGTCTAGTTTCAGGCTGCCACGGCTGAGCATATCTAATATGCGTCCGGGTGTCCCGACAACTATGTGAACGCCGCGCTTCAAACGCTGCATTTGGCGATCGATCGATTGACCGCCGTACACTGTCAGAACTTGCAGAGAGCGACCTACTTTTACCGGGCCTTCCTTGCTGATACCGCTCAAATCGCGGATAGCTTCTGTTACCTGCATCGCCAATTCGCGGGTCGGTGTCAGCACCAGTGCTTGCACCGCAGTTACATCTAGATCGATCCGCTCCAAGATTGGCAACGAGAATGCTGCCGTTTTGCCCGTTCCTGTTTGGGCTTGACCCACAACGTCGCGACCTGCTAGCAAGTGCGGAATTGCTTGTACTTGGATGGGAGTAGGTTCTGTAAAGCCTAGTGTTTCCAGATGGAGAACGAGTTCTTCCGAAAGACCTAAGCCTTCAAACAATAAATTCATTAATGCTCCTAATAACGAGTCTTAGCCTTCTAAGTTGCCCAACTCGGATGCGGATTTCTGCTCGGCGGCAGGAACTCATTATGAGTTCTGTGTGGTGCTGCGCCTGCGCGCACCTTTTTAAATAGCAATCGAGTATAGGGCAGCTCCGTCGATGGTGACTAATTTACCAATTCGACAGCCGTCTTTGATTTTGTGACATCACCGATACCAACCGCCAGCGATCGGGTTATCGACTTCCAACATTCTTAAAATAGTACATTGGACTTCCTTTGAGGTACTTGCAAGCTTTCTCTCTAGGGCGTTTTATAGTGAGGATGATGACCAGCCCCACTGAACTGCACTACATAGTAGTTACAGGTTTGTTAGTTCAGGCGCTATCCCGCAATCCGTCGTCTGCGGGATTCAACAGGGGATGCAGCGACCGTTACTGCCTATCCATCTCAACACTCTTTCGGGATACCGTTGTCGTGCAGGGCGGACGGCGAAGCAATCTCAAATTCTCCCCGCTGGTTTCTGACTTTATATTAGCATAACTCTTTACATTCAGAAACAAAACAGTGAACTACCCGACGGTGACCTGCGGTACACCACGGGCTTCCCAATTCATTGGCAACAGCCGCCAGAACTCCGTAATTCTATTGGTCTTACATTGCCTCCAAGGGCAGGAGTCCTGGTTCCCAAGACCCATACTTTTTCTGGCAACACGTACCTTTGAGCTTGGTTTTCGCTTACGGCATTGGTGGTCAAGATGTACTAATTTTATCAGAAGAATTGCTCGTTTCCTCATCCACCCCGTCGCTGTTCCACAGCACGGCTTGGAATTCGACTCGCGGGAGTGGAATCGTCAACTCACTGGCACTCATCCCGACGCGAGGCTACACTCTTAGCGCGGGGCTGATGCTGCTTTGGCGGGCGGGACAGTTCGAGCTATACTTCTACTTGACCGTAGAGGTCATAGACATCGGCACTCGCAATTTTCACAGGTACTATCGAACCCAACCGCGCTTCTCCTGTCACATAGACGAGTCCATCTACTTCTGGGGAAAATCTGGCGGATCTACCAATCAACTCACCTGTCTCTGGCTGTTCTTGTTCTATCAGGACATCAACTACCTGACCGACAGATTCTTGATTCTTCTTCAATGATATAGGTTGTTGTGCCGCCATTATGGAATTGCGCCGCATTTCCATGATTTCTGCTGGTATTTGCTGGGGCAAGGTGAAGGCTGGGGTTCCTTCTTCTGGCGAAAACACGAAAACTCCGACGTGATCGAATTCGTGGCGCTTGACAAATTCCAGCAAATGTGCTGCGTGTTCTTCTGTTTCGCCGGGGAAGCCGACAATAAAAGTTGTCCGCATCACGGCGTTGGGAATTTCTGCTTTGAGCCGATCGACTATAGCATCATTAATCCCAGCTTGAAAAGGTCTGTTCATCGCCCGCAGAATTTCCGGGTGCGAGTGTTGCAGGGGTAAATCCAAATAGGGTAGAACGTTCGGCGTTTCGCGGATTGCCGCGACAACTTGCGGAGTCAAACCTGTAGGATAGGCGTAGTGCATCCGAATCCAGGGTACATCTACTTGGCCCAAAGCGCGCAGCAGTTCGGCTAGCTTCGGTTCGCCGTAGATATCTTTGCCGTAATTGGTGGTAATTTGAGAAATTAAGATAATTTCTTTGACACCTTCGGATGCTAATTGCTTAGCTTCGGCGACAATTGATTCGATCGTGCGCGATCGTTGATTTCCGCGCAAGTGCGGGATAATGCAAAATGCACAGCGGTAGTCACAGCCTTCTGCTATTCGCAGGTAGGCGACACCTTCCGATGTCGTGCGGTAGCGGGGAGTTGTTTCGTCAGCGATGTAAGTAGGTTCGCTAGAGACGAGGGAAACTCGATCGCCCTTTTCCACCTGCTGCATCACGCCGACTATTTTATGATAGTCGCCCGTGCCGACTATGGCGACGGCTTCGGGCAATTCGTCGAGCAATTCCTGCTGAAAATGCTGTGCCATGCAGCCAGTGATGACTACTTTTTTATTAGCTTCTGCCAATTCGACCAAAGTGCGGACTGACTCTTCTCTCGCGGCTTGGATAAAACTGCAAGTATTGACTACAACATAATCGGCTAATTCTTCATTAGAATCGACTTGATAGCCCGCTTGAGCCAGCAAGCCAATCATGTGTTCGGTATCGATGCGATTTTTTTCGCAGCCGAGGTGAGTAAATGCGATCGTTGGCTTCGTTGCCATGCAGTAATTAGTTGCTGTTGCGATATTTTTGAGAACATTTTATGATACCACACAATTTCAAAAATTGCAAGTTTGCGTGGATTTGAGCCGGGAATTCATATCAAATCCGGTTACACCGGAATGATGAGGAGACGGCAGTGCCGTGTCCCTACAATGTTATCTTCGGTAGGGACACGGCAATGCCGTCTCCTAATTTCATGGAAATACTGTCAACTGTCAACTAAAGTGATATCCCAGAGCGATCGTTCTTCAAGTTCTTCTTGCCAAGCTTCAGAGTTATTGCGTAGAGAAAGATAAGCTTGGTTTGCTGCTTCTAGAAACTGTTGTCTTCGGTATTGTTCGATTGCTTGTTCGAGAACTGCTTGGATTGATTTTCCAGAACTTGCAGAGAGTTCGGCAAGGATTGTATAAAATGTATTGGCGATCGTAACTGTAGAAGTTTGATTCATGTTAGTTTTTTTACTTACCCCAACGTTACCCAACTATTATAGTCCGTATTGAATACGACTTTATTTGATATCCTTTTGATACCCGATCGCCCCAGTCCTTCTAAGTCGGCTCAGTTGCAGGCAGACCGGCTCGAAAAATCTGCTCGACAGTCAACCTCAACTCTGGGAATGCCAGCGACTCAACTGTGTCATTTCCCCGAAACTGGCTGATTTGATATTCCCCGTCAACTAACTGGTAAACCGAGATAGTAGGTTGTTTCGGATTACCAATGAAGCGTCTGCCACCTTTTGCAGCATAATCCACAACCCAATATTCTGGGATACCCAGTCTTTCATAATCAGCTACTTTAACCAGGTAATCATCTTGCCAATTCGTGCTGACGACCTCTACAGCCAGTCGCACCGAAGACCCCATCGTGATGACAGATTCTTTTTTCCAGCGTGGCTCGTTTGCAAGTGCGGTTCTGTCTAGGATTATTACGTCTGGTTGGTAGCCTGATGCGTTAAGGACGAGTTTGAGCAGGCAGTCACCTGGAATTGAATAGGGTAATTCACGACGATCGATTTCAACTGCTAGTTTTGAGTGTATAAAACCCGTAACTTCCGAATGGTCGCCGGTTCCTAAAGGCATTTCAACAATTACTCCATTGTGTAGTTCGTACTTGTGGACAGAGTTCTCTGGATACCAAGCAACGAATTCATCAAACGTGATTGTTTTGGATATGGTTTGGATCATGTTGCGGTTTCCTCTGTCTGGCGATTAGTATGCGGAAAGCTCAAAGATTACACAATTCCTTGGACTATTTTAGCAGAAATACTTGACATAGGAAGTGAGGTTTGCTATGAGATTATCTCCAAAATCTCAAAATAGCGATCGCACCGATCGACCGAATCAGAAATCAGTATCTAGGCGATGAAATAATTGTTAGTGTTGCGCTATTTCTAAGAACGTTTTTTCGTACCACACAAGGCGATTTTTTTTGCCAGGTGTCGGTTTTATTGTCTATAGAAACCGGGTTTCTGTAGATTTCTCGTAACTGGCGATTAAACTCCAAGAAACCCGGTTTCTAGGCGTGGCGGTAATCTGCAGAAACCGGGTTTCTGCCTTAATTTCTCGTAACTGGCGATTAAACTCCAAGAAACCCGGTTTCTGCGGCGAAACTACACCGTTTGATTCGAGGATACATCAGGGGCGATCGCCCGATTAGCCTCACCCGAAATCACTGAAGCAGACGCAGCAGCCAATTGGCCGTAAGAATTTCCGCCCAAACCATTAACTTGACGCATCAAACTGCCCATTTCCAGAGCACTCATCCCATAATTCCAGCCCAAATTGCTCTTAATTCCCGCCCTTTCCAAAGCTTGCTGCATCGTGTCTGTCGTCACCACCCCAAAAATCACCGGCACACCTGTTTGAAAAGCAGCCGCAGCAATTCCCTTAGAAACCTCACCAGCTACAAAATCGAAATGCGGAGTTTGGCCGCGAATCACCGCACCCAGACAGATTACCGCATCGTAGCGACGAGAAAGAGCAGCTTGGCGAGCCACCAAAGGAATTTCAAAACATCCCGGAACCCAATAAAAATCTACTTGATCCCCATGAGGATCGATATCAACCCCGTGGCGCTTCAAACAATCTTGACATCCTTCCAAAAGTTTGCCGACAACCAAATCGTTAAAACGACCGATGACAATAGCAAAGCGCAAAGATTCTGTTTGAGTAAAAGTTCCCTCGAAAACTGTCATAATTTTAGATTTTAGATACTTCGGCTTCGTTGTACAAGTTTTAGATTTTAGATTTTTCTAGACCTGAAGGCAAAAGTTATATAACAGAAACATCTCATCGGAATTTTAAGTTCAAAAACACATATAATCCAGCGTTCAGTAATTGTTTTAGCTTTTTCCGAACGCCGGATACCTTCAAAATTCTGATAAATGCCTTCTATCTTATACCTTTTACCTTCTTGTTTCGATCGCCTCGGACGATATTAAACCACCAAAAAGTTCAAAACGCCCACTGCAATAACCAGCAAAAACCACAGACCAGAACCTGCATAAATCAGAGTTTTAGACTGACTCCAGTTTTGGGGAGTGGCATAGGCTACCGGTACGCCAATTACCATCACAAAAGATAGCAGTACCAAAGCCAGTAAAACCAATTGAAACAGAATTGATAACATTTTTTCTCCTGTCGATATAGCCGTGCGTTGTTGACAAATAGTTTCCCATGATCTGGATAAACATTCCAGATCGTAGTTTCTGATCCCGCCCAAAACGGGTATCGTACCCCGACACTTTTGAGTGGATATCTCAAGATTTTAGATAAAAATTTAAGCTCGCAGATTTATCCGTGGAGTAAATCTAAAATCTAAAATCTAAAATCTAAAATCGAATGACAGTATCCTGATGGTCGATCGAGAAATTGTCGGTTGAGTCAGCGACTCTTGAGATTTTGACCAATTTTATCATTGTTCGCTACTCCACAGAAAACTAGAAAGGTTAAGTTACAGTCCTAGGCCGTGTCAACAACTAGGCCAAACCCGCAGTCCGAGAGGAATTGAAGTTCCTGTCTCAAAGCTGAAGTTCTAGGTCGAGGACTTTCGCTATAAGAGGGGGACTTCAATTCCTGGCGGCTTTTCGGGCTAAGCTGAAACCAAGAGTGAAAGCCCGATCGCCCGATCGCGTATCAGAGCGCGAGAAATTGCTACTGTGGGAGTGAGAGAAGGGGGATTTTCGGCTATGGACTTAGTTTTGTGCCACACAACGGCAGATTTTGACAGCTTGGGCGCGGCGGTGGGACTGTGCGTGCTGCACCCAGGTACCAGAATTGTGCTGACGGGCGGGTGTCACCCCACAGTGCGGGATTTTTTGGCGCTACACCGGGACGAGTATCCGCTGATCGAACGCCGATCGGTCAATCCGTCACAAATTCGATCGATTAGTATAGTAGACTCCTCCCAGCGCGATCGTTTGGGAAAAGCCGCCGCATGGCTAGACTTGCCACATATCAAGCAAATAGCCGTTTTCGACCACCACCTGCAAGCCGATTTAGACATACCCGCCACACTCACCCAGATAGAATCAGTCGGAGCAACCACTACATTAATTGTCGAACAACTGCGGGAAAAGCTCAAAAATGCCGCAGAAAACGGCGACACAGCATCCCGCCTGCTGCCTTCAGAAGCCACAGTCATGGCCCTGGGTATCCACGTCGATACCGGTTCCCTCACCTTTGAGGGCGCAACGGCGCGAGATGCAATGGCTTTGGCGTGGTTGATGGAACAGGGAGCGAGTTTGGGGGTCATCGCTGAGTATGTAGAACCCGGTTTGTCTCCTCAATTGCAGGATTTGCTGCAAGAATCGCTCAAGAATTTGCGATCGGAAACCTTGCACGGTTATACAGTAGCTTGGGTGCTGCTATCTACTGACAACTATGTTCCCGGACTTTCTTCCCTAGCTTCCCGCTTGCTCGATTTGACTGAAACCGATGCTCTACTTTTAGGCAATGTTTATAACTTTAGCGAAAACGACAGCAACCGCAACATCGCTGAACCGACAGTTTCCAACCGCTTAGCTATTATCGGTCGATCGCGCATTTCCAGCACAAACCTCAGCGAACTGTTCAAACCTTTCGGCGGCGGAGGCCACGCCAGCGCCGCATCCCTCGCCACCCGCGATGTTGACCCCATGCTGATTTTAAATCAGTTAGCTGATGAATTAAAAGCTCAAATTCCCCACCCTCCCACCGCCCGCGAGTTAATGTCCTCTCCAGTGCGGAGCATTCGCCCGGAAACCTCCGTGGGAGAAGCTCACCGCATCCTCCTACGTTACGGGCATTCTGGGCTGCCTGTGGTCGATGCGGGCGATCGGCTGACGGGCATTATTTCCCGCCGCGACATTGACATTGCCCTGCACCACGGTTTCAGCCACGCCCCGGCTAAGGGTTACATGACTCCGCAGCTAAAAACCATCGCCCCTGATACGTTGCTGCCAGAAATTGAAGCTTTAATGGTGACATACGATATCGGGCGTTTGCCAGTATTGGAAAACGGCGAACTCCTGGGAATTGTGACTCGCACCGACGTATTGCGGGAATTGCACCAACAAAAAACGCGAGACAGGGGAAATAATATTGAATTATCCTATTGTCCCTTGCCCGAATCTGTTGAACAGTTGTTGCGATCGGGCATTAGTCCAGAATTATGGCAGTTATTGTCGATCGCAGCCAATATTGCCAGAGAGCGCGGGTGGCAACTTTATATTGTCGGCGGAGCAGTGCGGGATTTACTCTTAGCAACGGACGATAAAGTGGCGCTAACAGACATTGATTTGGTAGTCGATGGAAACCGCAGCGCCGACGATTCCGGTGCCGGTGTCGAGTTAGCTTCATCGCTACAAAAACTATACCCAGATTCGCGTTTGGACGTTCACGGTGATTTTAAAACCGCCGCGCTATTGTGGCACAAAGATTCTGTTTTCGGCTCCCTGTGGCTGGATATCGCTACGGCTCGTACTGAATTTTATCCTTATCCGGCTGCAAATCCTGAAGTTGAAGCTAGTTCGATCCGTCAAGATTTGTACCGCAGGGATTTTACAATTAATGCTCTGGCTGTGCGGTTGGGAGAGCCTCGCAGTGGCGAATTGTTAGATTTTTTTGGCGGTTTACTAGACTTGAAAGCGCGCCAAATTCGAGTTTTGCACGCTAACAGTTTTATTGAAGATCCGACGCGAATTTATCGGGCTGTAAGGTTTGCGGTGCGGTTGGGATTTGCGATCGAGCCACAAACTGAAGAATACATCCGCCACGCTACCGAAAGCGGGATTTATTACCGCATTCAAGGGGAAAGCGGCCGAACTCCGGCTTTGGAAACTCGCCTCAAAAGTGAATTGAGGTACATTTTGCAAGCTCCTTACTGGAAGCTTGCTCTGCAAATGTTGGGAGATTTGCAGGCTTTGCGCTGTATTCATCCTACTTTGGAGTTGGATCGAAATTTGTGGCGGCGGCTGCGTTTGCTCGATCGATGTTTGAATGGAAGGAAGAAGGAAGAGGGTTCGGCAGCGGATTCTGTAACGGATGTAACGGATGTAACCGATGGAATTAAGAAACAAGTAGTTAAAAAATTCCCGATGCCCCATGCCCAATTCCCCATTCCCCATTCCCCATTCCCCATTATCAATATTCCTGATTGGCTGATGCGACTGGAAGTGTCGATCGCTTATTTAGCACCAGAATATCGGGGTAAAGTAGCTGCAAATCTTCTGTTACCTGCAGATAGCATTAAGCGGCTGCAAAATTTGGAAGCGGCAAATCAGGAATTAGCAGAAAATTTGCCGAAGTGCAAGTTACCGAGTCAATTGGTGCTGCTGCTGAGGAATTATGAGTTGCCGGTGTTAATTGCGATCGCCCTCCAAAGTCCCCGGAGTATCCGCCGTCAGATTTTGGAATATCTCACCAAATGGGCGAATGTCGAGTCGCCTTTAAACGGAAACGACTTGAAGGCTTTGGGTTACAAGCCGGGGCCAGCATTTAAACGGATGTTAGATGATTTGTTGGCGGCTGCGTTGGATGGCCATTTGGGCGATCGGGCTAGTGCGATCGTTTTTTTAGCACAACATTATCCTCAAACTTAGGGGGTGTTGCTGAGTTATATCAAATCCTCTCTTCATCGGAATAGTAAATTCACTGTTGACTGTTGACTGTTAACAGTTAACATCATGAGGAGTGCAACCGGAATTGATATTAGAGTATGAATAGGAGGAATAATATCAAATCCTCTCTTCATCGGAATGATTCAGATATATATTCTCGGACTCTGTGTACTCTGTGTTCTAGCGCCGGTTAAATCACCTGACGATGCAAGCGGAAACGATATAATTTATGCAACGCAAGCGAATGTAAATCAACCCTATCCGTAAAAATGGCAAGAAAAAAGGAAAACAGAACCACATTTGTGTCCAATGTTGTCGTCAATTCATCAATGAGTATGCCCAGCGATGTCAAGCGCGAAACCATCAAACGTGATGGTCTAAAAATGTACGTTAATGGCATAGGTTTACGGGCGATATCACGAGTTAAGAAAGTTCATAATACCACGGTAATAAATTGGGTAAAACAAGTCGAGAAACTGTTACCAGATGTTTATGACCCGGAAGTAATTCCAGAAGTTGGTGAACTCGATGAATTACAAAGTTATCTAAAAAAACAGACAAACTCTTGCTGTGGACAGCGGTGGAACACTTTAGTCCAGGAATTTTAGGATTGGTATTAGGGGATCGTAGCGCTAAGGCATTTGAACCATTATGGGACAACGTAAGTGCATGGAAATGCTATGTTTATGTAACTGATGGATGGTCTGTATATCCCATGTTTATTCCTGATGGAGATCGGATTGTTAGCAAGACTTATCTGACACTCCTTAGAAGGGTAAAATACAAGACTAAGACATTATTTAGCTAGGCTGCATCCCAAGACTCTTTATTCTAAATGTGAGCAAATACTCAAGCATTTTATTAAGGAAGGAAAATTTAATAACTTAAGTGATTGCTCGTTACCAGGAAGAGCCTGGTAATGTTTCTGGGGCGAGGAATATCCTCCTTTGAGGAAGGCAACTTACAGGAGAGAGGACTGTAGGAGGTGTTTAAGTTATTAAGTTTTCGATCCTAAGTTATTAATACATTACTTGAAATTTGACGATATTCCCATGACCGGGGCATTCATACCTTAATTCAGCAACGCCAAAAAGCTAGGTTAGTGCCACTTTCAACTTCTGAGTAATTGCAGGGGACAGTATTTCTGTTACATCAGATTTATCTAAAGGGAACCCAGGTAAAGAGTTATTTAATTTTCATTTTTTGCAGAATCTGCTCTTTGCGCCTAGCAGCAACTTGGGGCCAAGTCAACTCCAAAGCTCGCTTGCGGGCGGAGGCTCCCATCTGAGCGCGCAAATCAGGAGAATTAGATAATTTTCGCAGTCCCTCCACCCAGGCATCCGTATCGTAGGGATCGAGAATTATGCCGTCAATACCATCACGCACCACACCGCCTCCTCCCATCGGCGAAGTAAGAATCGGCAAACCATGACCCATTGCTTCATAGATGACGAGTGCGCTACCTTCCTCAAGACTGGGAAAGGCAAAAAAGTCAGCTTTGCGATAGGCAAAACTGTAGTCAACAGCATAATCAAATTGAACTACATCAGGACGTTTCAGCCAATGACTGCAAGTTTGAGCGATCGCAGGCTCCATCGCTCCAAAAATTGTCAGCGTTCCCTTAATCCCAGCTAGCTCCCAAGCCTTCAAAAGCAAATGAACCCCTTTGCGGACGCAGGCAAAACCTAGGAAAAGGACGTTAACTTCATCCTGCGGCGGTTTTTGAGATTGATAATTGGGGAAACGATGGGGCCACCAACCTTCTGTCGTTACAAGTAGTTTCTCTTCAGGAACCCCGACTTCTTGAAACGATTTTGCTACTATCGGACTAGGACAAAACAGAAAATCAATTAGCTTGAGTTTTTCCTTTTCATCCTGAATATTTTCTGGAGTAACGTTGTGTTGAGGTTCCAATCCCAAGCGAGAGTAAGCATCGTCAAGGATTCTCTTAGATTCGCTTTGATAACTATTAACTCGCTCCAAAACAATTGGCTTGTTCTGCTTGTTAACCCTCTTTACAAAATCTAATGATATACCAGGCCACAAGTATGCCAGATCAAAATCTTTGAAATCTTTGAGAAAACGCTTCTCTGTCTTGATTATGGGAAGACTAGGGCTGCGGTAATATAGTTTTGTCAGAAATGACGGAATTGCTTCCACTACATTGGGGCCGCGACATTCGCGATCGCAACTGGGGACAACCATGCGAGCCTTCAATTCAGGGCCTTGCCATTCTTTGCACACTGAAAAAAATACGTCGCTAATTCCTCGGTTTCGGGAATGTATTGGGAATAAAGCACTCAATTTTAACATATTAATCAGCAGTATTACTCAACGAATCAGGATAATGAAGTATAGCTATTCTCACATAAGCTATTTTGCATTTAAATTGGATATTCGGAACGGTTTCGCGTACCCATCATACAATATTTTGATTGATTTTTGATGCACAATTTAAATGTATAACAGCTTAGATTCGCAAATGACTGTAAATAAAGTTATTAGACGCTGCCCTATTGCTATATAACAACTCTAAAGATGGATCAAACCCAAGAAACTACCTCATTTTTAACTCGAAAGCCTATAGGTCAACCAATTAAAGATCAAAAGCTATCTCCCTCCCAGATACCCGATGTTTTTAACTACCGCCGGGATCTGGGTATTCTGTTTTTTCGGTAGGTTTACAGACCAATTACGAATTACAAAGAAAGCTAATCATGTAAATGCAGCCTGATTTGAGAGCGGGAGTCAAGAGTCAGGAGTAGGATGTTTAATTCTTAAGGAGAGAAGGAATCATCCTATCTCAGGACTTTAGGCGACAGTTGCTAAAACAGGATTTTTAGCTTTGCCAAGGGCCAAACATTTTTTAACACCAGCAATTACATCTTCCACATCTGCATCTGTTAATTTAGCTGAAATCGGCAAGCTAACTGTATGCCGCCCAATGTAGCTAGCATTCGGATAGTCTGCTGTCTGCCATCCAAACATTTTTTGATAGACAGGATGTTCCGGCATACTCATGTAATGTACGCCGACACCAATATTTTCAGCATTAATAGCGTTGAGAAACTCGTCGCGGCTGATTCCTGTTTTCGCTTCATCTACCAGAATTGTGTACAGGTGATAAGCGTGAATCGTATCCGGTTCTGGGTTCGCCGGTACAGTAATCGGCAAATCCGCAAATGCTTCATTGTAGCGCTGCCAAATCTGCTCCCGCCGCTGCCAATAAGGGGTGACTCGTTTTAATTGATGAATGCCGATCGCAGCTTGCAGATCCATCATATTGTATTTAAAGCCGACTTCCACCACTTCGTAGTGCTTGTAACCCGAGTCGCTGAAGCGCTTCCAAGCATCTTTGCTCATACCGTGCAGCGCTAAAATGTTGAGCCTGTCAGAGTCTGCTTGAGCGCGAGCCAGAATCATTCCTCCTTCGCCCGTCGTGATGTTTTTGGTGACATAAAAGCTGAAACATCCGAAGTCGCCAAAAGTGCCTGCTTTCCGTCCCTTGTACTGTGTTTCGATCGCGTGAGCGCAGTCTTCAATCAACTTCAAATTGTGACGGCTAGCAATGGAACAAAGCGCATCCATATCGCAGGGACGACCGGCGAAGTGAACTGGTAAAATCGCCTTAGTTTTGGGAGTTATTTTAGCTTCGACTCGAGCCGGGTCAATATTCATTGTCACCGGATCTACATCCGCCAGTATCGGTGTTGCTCCGGCGTGAATAATCGCATTAACTGTAGCGCAAAAAGTCATCGGAGTAGTAATCACTTCATCCCCTGGTTTCAAGCCAGCAGCGAGGACGCTCAAGTGCAGTCCCGCCGTACAGGAATTAACCGCAACCGCGTACTGGGAACCCTTGTAAGCATTGAATTCGTCTTGAAACTTCCTGACTTTCGGGCCGGTACCCAACCAACCTGTTTTCATGGTTGCCACCACTTCTTGAATTTCAGCATCTTCGATCGAGGGAGCGCCGAAAACCAAGAAACGGTCTTTTGGACGAATAGGATTGTTTTTCATGTTGCTAGTTTTAGCGAGTATATAGAGTCGATGGAATGAAGGTGTACTACCCTGAAATTACGATTTTATTTGGATGTGAGGTGCTGTTAATTAATCCAGTCTCTCACCCTTTCCGTTTTTAACTTTTTTTTGTCAAAAGTTTTGGGCAATGCGTTGCGTAATGTTATCTGTGATACCACTAGCTTACTAATGACTGGTCATTTTTTTTTGCAAGCGCCTGATTCTGACAGCATTTCCATATCTTAAAATACATAATCTGTAATGTCCAGCAGATCGTATTTCTATTTATGGAAGATACAGAAGCTCTCAGCCGCATTTTTTGCTCAAAACAGCCCAAAAATAAACATCATTGTCAACTTTTTATTAACTGTATAACATCTATCCAGGGATAGATTTCAGAGCGAGATTATACGATGTGAGATTTGCTGCTTTTCGATAGGAGATTTGGGACTAACTGATTCCCGTTGGGTTGGGAGCTTGTCTACCGCTGCATTCTTGTTTTAGACTGGTGTTAAAATCAGGAAATTTTGCAAAAATAAAATGTGATTCTGGTGTAATTTATGCAGGTTCCGAAAAATTGTGCGATCGCACAAATCAACGATCCTTGACATAATCCCCTACAATCTAGGCAGACGAATCTTATTCAAAATGTCTTGCAGCCGTTCCGAAACGCCGCCCAATTGTTCTGACAAAGCCACAAGTTTGCCGTAAGCTTCAACTAAACGATCGCCCTCAACATAAACTTCAGCAGCCGGATAATTCCTCATCGCTTCCAGCAGCGTAATCTCGTTATCATTAGTTGCAGACAGCACCAAAGCCGATCTCAAAGCTTCTCGATTTGCATTCCCAGAAGGAGTGCGAATTACCTGACCCACTTCATCGAGAATAATTTCCCCAACCTTACTGTTAAGGGTCCCATCCAAAAACCTTTGATTGACTTTGACCGGTCTCGTCAGATTTCTGCGAACCGCTTCCGGGTCTTGTTTTGCCTGGGACAACAGCATTTCTAACCCGGGCGACATTTTCCCAGTTCCTGCAAAAACTTCTAATTCGCTGACTGGTAAAGTCATTCGGATCGCACTGTATTTGAGCACTACCTTTTCCGCCGCCACCGCCGCACTGCTGTAAAATACAATTCCCGCACCGGCAGCTAAAAATAGCGTCCACCGCACTTTGCAAAATGACCTGCTCATAGTAAAATCTCCCAACAACTTTTTCTAATTAGACTTTGACACACATCTGATTAGATTTTAGATTCTTCGACTTCGCGAGCGAACAAGTTTTAGATTTGGGGATTGGGGATTGGGGATGACTGACGATAAGCAGGATTTGCAGCTTTCCTGCTGTGGCATTATTTTTTGGGAACTGTGCTTGGCTTTGCGCGGGCCCTACTGCCCCAAATACCAAACGCCAGCTCTTCTATCAATGAAGGCTGGCGCTGGGCTGAAATTTGTTTTATATATTTAGGGTCTTTATCAAAGCTGACCCCAATTGAACGAAGTAAAAGCGGCTTATGATTAGGGTCTTTAAATTTGCTGACCCCAATTGAACCCACTCTTTAATCGTGACAGGGATCGATCGCAAACCAGGATTTCGTAATAATTTCTTTATTTTTCTAACTTTTCCTTGCCTCAAATATATTTTTGTGTCGATTGGTAAATTTTTGTTACTTCGACTTGGGCGATCGGGCTTCGGCGCGCTGCTCCAGGCGAAACAAAAACACCATCAGAGCGACGACTCCGACTTGGAGGGCAAAATTTGGCAAAGCAGAGCCTATTTCCCGGCCAGAGGCAATTTGAGCGAGGAAAACCAGACCGCCGATAAAGCCCGAAGCGCCACAAGCTACGTAGACCAACTGCCGCAGAGGCCGGTAGGGAGCGGCTATTTCTGCGGTTAAACGCTCGTATTGTTGGCGGTTGAGGTTGCGGGGGTTTTTTGGGGTGTAGGGGCGATCGTCCGAATTGGGAAGTGGCATAGATTTAGGAAATAAGTAAATTAGGGATTGGGTCAAAAATAACCGATCGAGCAACCGCAGGCGAAAGGCAGATGCAACACAGACAAACGCAGATAATTTGATGCTGAGGAAAGCCTAGGAATTTAATGCAAGTCTACTGTGCGTGGAAATTCTGCGCTCGATATCATATTACAACTAAATATCTCACCACTGCCAAGATCAATCATCGCTGCAGCAAAAGTATGACTGTCTGCAAACAGCCGACAAAAACACCTAAAATGCCTCCTAAATTTACAATTCCCTGCAACTCACTTTTGACAATTCCCTGAATTGCTAGCTCTAATTCTTCGGGAGAAGTGCCTTTTACTCGATCGACAATCACCTGGTCGATATTTAAAATTGGGATAGCCTGAGCTACAATTTTTTCTAAATCCCGCTCTAAATAACGATCTAAAACCAAAGCTAGTTCTTTGCTGACAATTTCTAGGGAAGCGCTCATTACCGCTGAAGTTTGCAATCGATTCAGAATCAACCGCGAAATATTTTCCCAGTCAATAGATTTGCTCAACCCATCAAGTACCTCTGTACCCCGCTGTTGAACGTAGGTGCGAACGCTGTCGCGCATTGTTTTTCGCAACTGTCTTACAGTGGAAACCGGTAAGTTTTGCATTGACAAATTTTGCAGCCATTCCTGAAGTCGCCCGCGAATTCCTAAAGAAACTGTTAACTCTGCTAACCGCTTATTTGTTGCTTCTCTGTCGTCGAGACAAAAAGTCCGCAGCCGAGTTAAAGTGTTCCGCAAACCAAACAAATTGGCGACAACCCAATAAGTGCCGCTGGTTTTTTCTCGAAACCCTTCATCGATAATCGAAATATTGCGATCGGTCAAAAAGTCAATTAAAGCCTGCCGCAGCACTTCCGGCGGTATTACTACCTGCAATAGCCAATCAGCCAACTGAGCCGCCTGAGCTTCTGTTAGCTGAATTTCTAGCAAAACTTGGTCAAAAATTTGATTTAGCTGAGCTTCTAAAAAATCTTCCCGGCGCGCCAAAACTTTGAGAATTCGCGGCACAGATTCTCCCAGCAAATCTCGCAGAATGTTAGCGAGAATTTTAGATGTTTTTTGTTCTGCGTCTGCTTTTACCTGATCCAGCGCCAACTGCAGCAGCCAGAGAATTATCGACTGCATCCGCTCAGTTTGCAAAAGGCGGCGCGCCAAATTTTGCAATTCTTGTGGTGTCAGCAGCGAACCCATAATTGTGTCAGAAATTCGCTTGGCCAAGCGTTCTTGGTTGCGCGGGATCAAGCCGGGAGTGAAAGGCAACTGCCGCCCTTTGATATAAATAGCTCGATAGGGGCGAAACAGCATTTTGATGGCTATGTCGTTAGTAAAATAGCCAATAATGCCTCCCACTACAGGCGGAGCAAACAACAGCCAAATGTCAGACTGGTTCATCAATAATTGGGAATTGGGAATTAGTCAGTAGTCAGTAGTCAGCAGTCAGTAGTCGGTAGTCGGTAGTCGGTAGTCAGTAGTCATTAGTCATTAGTCATTAGTCATTAGTTAACAGTCAACAGTCAGCAGTCAACAGTCAGCAGTTAACAGTCAACAGTCAACTGACTAATACCAATACTCCCATCATAGCTCCAGCAATGGGATAGTGGGTGGCTCGGGCAAATCCGGCTTCGCGGGCGATCGCGACTTGCTGCTGACCGATCGGGAATTTTTCTAAACTAGGATTAATGTAGGCATATTCTTGAGTCATCCCAAATTGCTGAGCAATTGGCACCACGAGACTGTCGAGATAAAACTGCTGAAAGCTCCGCATGAGGGAATTACTGGGGCGGTGGAGGTCAAGAATGGCGGCTTTTGCGCCCGGTTTGAGTACGCGGTGCAATTCTTGAAGGCTGCGGGGGATGTCCGTCACGTTACGCAAGCCGTAACCCATTGTGGCGCAGTCAAAGTAATTGTCGGTAAAAGGCAAGTCTAGGGCGTCAGCTTCTATCCAGGTTATGGGACTTGTCTGGGTAAGCAAAGGTCGATCGCGCAAAGCCGCAACAGCCAATTGTTCGGCGGAAAAATCTACTCCAAATACACAGCCGGTAGGCCCTGCTTGTTTGGCCAGCAGCAAAGCTAAATCCCCGCTACCGCAGCACAAGTCCAAACAAGTATTTCCCGGGCCCGCACTGCTCCAATTCACGGCCATTTGCTTCCAAATCCGGTGCTGCCCCAAGCTCAACCAGTCGTTCATTTGGTTGTAAACTGGTGCAATTCGGTTAAAGATATTTTTAATTTGTTCGGCGTTATTAGTCATTGGTTATTGGTTATTGGTTATTGGTTATTTGTTGTTTGTTATTGGTTATTGGTTATTTGTTGTTTGTTATTTGTTGTTTGTTATTTGTTATTAGTCATTTGTTATTAGTCATTTGTTATTTGTTATTGGGAATGGGGAATGGGGAATTGGGCGGAGCGAAGCGGAGGGATTGGGAATGGGGAATTGGGCGAGCGCGAAGCGGAGGGATTGGGCGAGCGCGAAGCGGAGGGATTGGGCGAGCGCGAAGCGGAGGGATTGGGAATGGGGAATTGGGCGAGCGCGAAGCGGAGGGATTGGGCGGAGCGAAGCGGAGGGATTGGGCGGAGCGAAGCGGAGGGATTGGAAATGAGGAATTGGAAATGGGGAATGGGGAATGGGGAATTGGGAATTGGAAATGGGGAATTGGTAGCAACTAACCAATGACCGATGACCAATGACCGATGACTAATAACTAATGACTAATAACCAATAACCAATAACCAATAACCAATAACCAATAACCAATAACTAATGACTAACCACCTTGAAAACTCGTCAGTACCAAAGCAACTTCTTGAGCGGCGAGGTGAACTGTTGTGAGTTCGTCGGGGCGCAGGGAACAAGGTTGCTTCCACTGGAGGGACATCAGGGCGAGCGATCGACCTTTGTGAATCACCGGCACGATCAAGTGAGCTTGAACGCCAGATTTTTGATAGTGCGGCAGACTAGCTAGGGCTGCGTCGCTGGCAATATTTACAGCACCCTGAATAGTTTGAGAGGAAATTGCCTCTCCAACCAGAGGGTCATCAGCCAGCCAATTTTCCACAGTTTGTCCGCTGGTGTGAGTGCCTTGGACTGGCATTAAAACATTTTCTTCCAACATTTGCAAGATGCAAACATCCGCCAAAAAATTATCGCTAACAGCAGTAGCCATTGGTTCTAAACTCAGTTCCAAATTCGGATAATCCACAGCCGCCTGCATGATTGTTGCTAACAGTTGTATTTGATTTTGGGCGCGGTGCAATTCCTCAGTCCGCTGCTTGAGAACTTCATAAGTCTCGGCAGCTTTTTGCACCACCATTTTCAATTCGTTAGGGTCCCAAGGCTTGGTGATATACTTGTAAACCTGTCCAGAGTTAATTGCATCCACTAAGTCTTCAATGTCCGTAAAACCCGTCAAGATAATTCTGACGGTATTCGGAAACTGTGGTACGGTCTTGCTGAGAAACTCTGTTCCCTTCATTTCAGGCATCCGCTGGTCGGAAATGATGACGGCGACCTCGCCCTCAATACCGAGGACTTCCAAGGCGCGAATCCCGCTATCAGCTTTGAGTACGTTAAAATCTCGTCGGAAAGTGCGGTAGAGTAAATCCAGATTGTCTGGTTCATCGTCTACTACCAACATTTTGGGTTTTTTCGGTCGGTGTAGGGTCATGAGCTGGCGTTTAATTTGATCGAGCTCTGGAATGGCATTATCCATAACAATACGATAAACTCCCCTTGGTAAATTTAGGCGAGCAACTATTCTGTAACAATAGTCTCATACTTCCCTTACTATCAATCGATCGCTCTGCCGCGACACGATGCTTGCTGATATCGAATCACACTTGACATCCGCCCCGGCGTGAACGCACGGGGATTCTAGAAATCACTTTCTAGACCTTTCTGCTTCATCGCAACCGCCATCAGACTTATGCCTATCCGGTCTTACGTTCGCTCCACAGACTTTCACCGCAAGCCCTGCGGCAAGTATATTTTGGGCGGCGTTGATATCTCGGTCGTGGTGAGCGCTGCATTTAGGGCAATTCCATTCTCTCAGATTCAACGGCAGCCTTTCAACGATGTGACCGCAATGCCCACACCGCTTAGAACTGGGAAACCAACGATCGATCTTAATCAAAGTGCGATCGTACCATTTACACTTGTATTCAAGTTGCCTTACCAACTCACCCCAACTTGCATCACTGATGGAGAGGGCGAGTTTGTGATTTTTCACCAGATTCTTCACAGCCAAGTCTTCTACGGCGATGGTTTGGTTTTCTCTCACCAACCGAGTTGTCAACTTGTGAAGAAAATCTTGTCTAGCATCGCTAATTTCTGCATAAACTTTAGCGACTTTCAAACGCGCTTTTTGCCGATTTTTAGAGTCTTTTTGCTTGCG
>NZ_JAUBTN010000086.1:0-20476 GCF_036705055.1 Microcoleus sp. CZ3-B2
CAGAATCAATTTTTCTTTGAGAAATCTTCTGAACTCCCCTTGACAACTGGCATACAAGCTTAACTTGTTACCAATGATACATGACTGTTGACTGTTGACTGTTGACTGTTGACTGTTGATTGTTGACTGTTGACTGTTGACTGCTGACTGTTGACTGTTAAATTAAGAGGGCGGGCCCGCACCATCCACCGCCCCTACTGACTGCTGACTCGATTTTATGATTCCGATGCAACCGGAAACGATATCAATTCTATTGAGCATCAATAATAGAACTGGCGCAGCGATCGTTTAATGTCGCCGTCAGTGGTAGCATTACACGATTGGTGCGCCAGTTATAGCACAATTCAATTGCAGGCTTTCGGGAGTGCCGGCGCGGGGAAAGTTAATCATCCATTCGCATCAGCTTGCGGTAAAACGTTTTAGAAAAATCGACGCTAGTACGAGTCCGCTGAAAAGTCAAAAGTACCTCAATTAAACAAGTGACAAATTCAGAGCTTTGCATCGTTACTTCATAGCTGAGTTCAGCATTGCCGTCAAACAACACCCGACAGCGGGTCAAATCGATCGGCAGCGACGAAATATTCCAACTAGCGACAAACGGCACGTCCTCGCCGCCGTCAACTTTTCGGGCCCCCTCCAAGCTTTTGAGCTTGTAGAGAGCGATAGCGTGCGGCAAAAACTTGCGCCGGGGCTCCTGACAGAAAGGAGCGTAGACTTTCACTTCTTTGTCGTCGGCTGGCTTCAGTTGAGGAAGAGACATATTTCCACATCCTGATAATTACTACTAGCAGATTAGTTGAGCTGCTCTGCAAAAACTAGCAGATATTCTAGGCTAAGCGCAAGCAAAAGCCAGCCAATTTTAAATTTTAGATACTTGGGCTTCGCGAGTTTACGAGTTTTAGATTTTAGATTTACTTGCAGCGCCCTGAATCAGCAGGCTCGAACAGGGGTTGAAAATTTGGGACAGCGAAAAACTCCTGTACGTGGCACGACAGTATCCGTTTTTGGGCGGGTCAAACCAGCAGAGGGTTTTCCTGCAAGCGTGCCAGCGTCTGCTTTCGACAAAAGCCCAGAAACTGATACAGTAAATACTTATCTATAAAATCAAAAACTATTGGTTGTTTAATCAAGTAACCTATGCAGGAGAGTTCTTGGCCAGAAAACGACGCTCGCACCGAGCTTAACTTGGAAATCCCTGATTTAGCTAGAGAAGAGCTCAATAGTTTGACCTCGAACTCGAAGGCAAGCAAAATATTTGCCATACCAGACATGGGGGACAGGGTGTTTGACGCGGAAACTTCATCAGAGATCCCGGTGGCGGTGTCTGTGCCGGGTTCTCCGTCTTTTCCTCAAAATCTTTACCGGGGAAGGCGAGCAAAAGCTGCGGTAGTGCTGACTGCGGTTTGGGGAGGGACGATCGCCCTGCACTTGATTTCCTGGGGTGCGTGGGTAGTGTGGGGGTTGACGGGGCTGCTGTGGATGCAAGCGCTGCGAGTTTTGTTTGCCGGGCCCAAACCCGCACTCCCTCCTCTTTCAGATGAAAGTCGAGAAGATTGGCCTTATGTCTCGCTGCTGGTGGCGGCGAAAAATGAGGAAGCGGTGATTGCCCGATTGGTAGAATCAATCTGCAATTTAGATTATCCGATCGACCGTTACGAACTTTGGGCGATCGACGATCGCAGCAGCGACGGTACGCCACTGGTATTGGAACAGCTAACCAAAAAATACCCGCAACTTAAAGTATTTCGCAGAGGAGTCAATGCCAGCGGCGGCAAGTCGGGAGCCCTAAATCAAGTCTTGCCGCTGACTCGCGGCGAATTTGTGGGAATATTTGACGCCGACGCGACGGTAACGCCGGATTTGCTGCGCCGAGTGCTGCCGGTATTCGATCGAGAACAAGTAGGGGCGGTGCAAGTCAGAAAAGCCATCGCCAATGCTGCGGTGAATGTGTGGACTCGCGGCCAAGAAGCAGAAATGGCTCTCGACAGTTTTTTCCAGCAGCAGCGGACTGCGATCGGCGGCATTGGAGAATTGCGCGGTAACGGCCAATTCATGCGCCGCACCGCCTTAGAAAGCTGCGGCGGCTGGAACGAGGAAACGATTACCGACGATCTAGATTTGACCCTAAGGCTGCACCTAGACCAGTGGGACATTGAATTTTTGCCTTTCCCAGCGGTGTTAGAAGAAGGAGTCACCAACGCTAGGGCTCTGTGGCACCAGCGCAATCGCTGGGCAGAAGGCGGCTATCAGCGCTATCTTGACTACTGGCAGCTTATTTTGCAAAACCGCATGGGAATCGGGAAAACTTGGGATTTATTTGGATTTTGGGTATCCCAATATTTCTTGCCCACAGTAGCGCTACCCGACTTTTTGATGTCAATTGCACTGCGCCGGATGCCTCTAGCCAGTCCCATAACTTTTATGACCCTTACCTTGTCGCTGGTGGGAATGTTTGTCGGTTTGCGTCGCACTCGCAAAGAGACGAAATTTGAGGTGAAAAGAGTTTTTGTCACCTTCCTGCAAACGCTACGGGGTACTGTGTATATGTTGCACTGGCTGCTGGTGGGGACTGTGACGGCTCGGATTGCGGTGCGTCCCAAGCGGCTAAAATGGGTCAAAACTGTCCATCAAGGGGCTGCTAAGTAAATCCATTTAATAGGGCCTAAAAGCATCGGGCATAGGGCATAGGGCATAGGGCATGGGGCATGGGGCATGGGGCATGGGGCATCGGGCCTAAAAGCATCGGGCATCGGGCCTAAAAGCATCGGGCATCGGGCCTAAAAGCATACCTCACTTTTATGAGAACCGCTATATCTCTTCTTCCTTCTTCCTTCTTCGTTTTTCCTTCTTCTGCCTGATGACTAATGACCAATGACTAATGACTAATGACCAATGACTAATGACCAATGACTAATGACTAATGACTAATGACCAATGACCAATGACTAATGACCAATGACCAATGACTAATGACCAATGACTAATGACCAATGACCAATGACTAATGACCAATGACTAATGACTAATGACCAATGACCAATGACTAATGACCAATGACTAATGACCAATGACCAATGACTAATGACCAATGACTAATGACTAATGACCAATGACCAATGACTAATGACCAATGACTAATGACCAATGACTAATGACCAATGACCAATGACTAATGACTAATGACCAATGACCAATGACTAATGACCAATGACCAATGACTAGAGAAGCCGAAGTATTTAAAATCGACTGACGGCAAGTGCAAATCGGTTGCGGAACATCTTTTTTGCGAAGGTTATATATCGCCGCCCGATCGGACAGTGAAATTTGGCAATTGATTTATCGATCGCCAAAAACACTCCAAAACCGATTAAGTAATCGGCGATGGGCGATCTGTTGCGAATAAGTAATCGGCTATACAAAAGTCTAAAAATAAAAATTAAAAGCCAGAATATTTGAGTTTTGACTTGACAAAAAACCAATTATTATCTAATAATTATGAATTGCCAATTACGGCCAATTGCTTGTTGCCAACTACCAGTCATATCGCATCCGGTCGATTCACAACGATAAAATTGGATCGCGCGTGCGGACTTGCACAGGCAATCCGGGAGCGGACTTTAGTCCGCACGCGCGAACCGTTTTTGTTACGAAGATCGACCGGAAATGATATCACCCGTTAGTGAACTACCAGACGCTGATGCGTAGCATACAGCACTGGCTTCCTGATTCATTGGGATGTGCTGTTGCTATCCGTTGAAGCAAGTAGTCTGATCTTCCCTCCACAGGCAGGAGTCCTAGTTCCTAAGACCCATACTTTTTCTGGCTACACGCTCCGTTTAGCTTGGTTTTCGCCTAGGAGGATAGTGGTCAAGATAGTGCAATTGTATCACTGATTCGCTATCGCTCAACTTGTTTCTGGTTCGTTTTCATCCCGTCACCCACCTGAGTACAGGTAGGGTGCGGGACTTCCCACTCACATTCAGTTAAAAATGGATTTGTTAGAGTATCAAGCTAAATCTTTATTCCGTCAGATGGCAATTCCGATTTTGCCATCACAACGGATTGATAATCCCGCCGACCTCAAGGGACTGAAAATTCCCTACCCAGTTGTACTCAAGTCGCAAGTGCGCGCTGGGGGACGAGGCCGGGCGGGTGGTATTAAATTTGTGGAAAATACGATCGATGCAGTTGCTGCTGCTCAAACAATTTTTAATTTGCCGATCGAGTCTGAATATCCCCAAGTCCTGCTGGCCGAAGCTAAGTACAACGCTGACCAAGAACTTTACTTGGCGGTACTCCTAGACCCCGTAGCGCGACGCCCGGTACTTCTGGGTTCGAGAGAAGGAGGTATGGATGTTGAAGGGTCGATCGACAAAATGCAGCAAGTTGCGGTAGACCAAGAATTTTCGCCATTCTACGCGCGGCGTTTGATGCTGAAAATGGGATTGCAGGGAGACTTGATTCAATCGGTGAGCGCGATCGTCGAGAAAATGTACCGACTGTTTGTCGAAAAAGATTTAGATTTAGTAGAAATCAATCCTCTCGGCATCAGTCCTACGGGAGAGGTAATGGCTTTAGACGGTAAAGTCACCGCCAATGACGATGCTTTGGGGCGGCATCCAGACTTGGCCGCACTCTCGGGTAAAAACCAAAGCAGCGGGTTCGTAGGAAACAGGAGAAATCCCCATGGGGGCGCGAGTCACAATTCTCACTCTCCGGCCCCGCACTCCGCGGAGTTTGACGCAAAATCTCAATCCCCAATCTCGAATTCCGAATCTTTGCAATTAATCGAACTAGATGGGAATATCGGGATTTTGTGCAACGGAATGGGCCTGACAATGGCAACTTTGGATGCTGTAGCCCACCAAGGAGGAAAACCAGCTAATTTTGTGAATATGGGTTCTCTAAACCGCTACGATACAGCAAATGCCCTGCGCGATCGCGCGGAATTGGCCCTGGAGTTAGTCGCTCAAAATAAAAACGTTAAGGTGATACTGGTAAATATTTTGGCCCGCGCCTCCAAAACTGAGGAAATCACCGCCGCAGTAGCCGGCTATTTGGAACGGAAAGCTCGCGCCAACCGCCACATCCAAGTTGTGCTGCGTCTGGTAGATATCGATTCTGATGCTGTAAAAAAGCGTTTGGGAGAGTTGCCGGTGCAGCTAGTTAGCAGTTTGGATCGGGCTGCGGCCGCTTCTGTAGCCTCGGCCAAGTAGCGGCAGTCGATCGGCAAAAGACGAGTGTGAAGGACTGTCAAATGGCAAAAAATGAATTTAACTCCTGAAAGCAAAGTCCTAGTACAGGGCATTACAGAATCTCCAGCGTCAACCCGCACCGCCCTGATGATGAAAGCATACGGCACTAATGTAGTCGCCGGTGTCAGTCCCGGTAAAGGCGGGCAGGAGGTGGAGGGAATTCCGATTTTTGATTTGGTAGAACAAGCCGTGGCGGCAGTGGGTAACGTTGACACTGCGGTAATTTTGGTAGACCGTTATTCGGTGCTGGATGCGGCTCAAGAAGCGATCGCCGCAGGAATTCGACAAATCGCGATCGTCACCGGGGGAGTGCCTCCTCTGGATATGGTGCGCTTAGTCAGAAAAGCAGAGGCCACCGAAACTTTGTTAATCGGGCCAAACAGTCCGGGGATTATTGTCCCCGACAAACTGCTATTGGGCACTCACCCCAAAGAATTCTACACTCCCGGTTCGATCGGGGTCATCAGCCGCAGCAGCACTTTGACTTACGAAATTGCTTTAGAACTGACTGGGGCCCGATTGGGGCAGTCGATGGCGGTTTGTATTGGCTGCGACGCGATTCTGGGTTCGTCGTTTATGCAGTGGCTGCAAATTTTGGACGAAGACGACTGTACGGAGGCGATAGTGTTGGTGGGAGAAGCGGGCGGCTGGAGCGAACAAGCTGCAGCTTCTTACATCGCTTCGGCAATAGACAAACCCGTAGTTGCTTATCTCGCCGGACACTATGTTCCCAAGGGCCCGTCTTTGGGCCACGCGGGCATTTTGATCAGTTCTCGCGCTGCAGCCCAGAAAGCCTTTGGAATTAAGGCCGATAACAAAATGGCTGCCTTTGAAGAGGCGGAAATACCCGTGGCGGCTCGGCCTTCGGAGGTTCCTAAGTTGCTTAAAAAATTGCTGAAGAAAAAATGATTGCGATCGCCCAAAATCCAATTGGCTCGATCGTTCCGAATCCAAGTCCCCATTTGCTCGTTGCTCCTTTGCTCGTTACCAGGCTCTGCCTGGTAATGCAGATAGGCGATACTCTGCCTCCTTTGCTCTGGAAACTTACAAGAGAGAAGACTGTAGGAGATGCTTAAATTATTAAATTTTCGTTTCTTACCAAAGTCCTCTGACAGGGCTCGCAGGCTGTGGTGCAGGTGCTGGTAGGGGTACGGGTGCGGGACGACGTGCCGGAGGCGGAGTTGTTGGCGGAAGGCTGGGACGAGGTGCGATCGGAGTTTCGGTGCGAGTTGTCCGAGTTGTCTCGCGCATCGACTCTTGCAGCAGGCTTTGCACGTTCCCCACCAAACCCTGAACTTTCCCAACTGTGGCCGCAAGGCTGGCAACATCTACGTAAACCTGCGGCAGAGGATACTTTTTCAGGATTTCTAGCAGCGACAGCCTACCGTCGTCGCCGGACGCCAGAATCACCGCAGCCCGCAGGGCTTTGCCACTTTCTGTGCGGCGGTGAGTCCGAATTGCTTGACCGATTTCGTCCGTAATTTTTTCTCCCGGGGTGCTGTAAACTACCCTCGCCAGAATAGCGGGCTTTAAACCGATTTCTAGACTCATCAATCCCTGCAGCACTTGTGGGTCCATTTTGGAGAACCCGATAATTTGTTTGATGGTTGGTGTCGTTGTGCCGTTTTTAGCAAAGTTTTCTAAGTCGCTGATATTTATGGTTTGTGCGATCGGGCCAAATGTCAGGACAACTTTTTCGGCCCCCAATGCTTTACTGTTGCTAGATAATATGCTGGCGCTCGATCCAACAAACAGGGCAATGGCGATCGATACAAATTTTGTTAACTTCATATTCAGTTTCAGCGATCGATTAAAATTATGCTTTCGAGATTTGTACATTATAGATGATGCAGCCGTCATATTTTACAAGGTCGCGAGTGTCAGTTAAGCCCGCCCCAGTCAGGCGCACAATCTATATCGATCTTTTGGCGCGCGATCGACTTTAAGTATAAATAACCACACTTACTAAAATATTTTTGATTCTATTAATTCTACCTTCTATAGCGGTTGTCAAGCGTGGTGAGGTATGCCCTATTCCCGGTTTGGCCTATGCCCAGCGGCACCTGATCTTTATGAGAAATGCTATACATCTCTAGCCTGCTACATCAGAGTGCCTTCAGCCTTCTACATAAATCCCTTCTAGAAGTTATGTTGAAAACCAAGCGCAAATCCAAAAAATCTAAACACAAGCACAGCGAAAAAACAACAGCACTCAGCAAAAAAGAAGTAGCCGCACAAAAACGCAAAACTTCAGAAAAGCGCAATGAATTAGTACAGGCGATCGTCATTTGCTGCCTGGTCAGCGTTGCTGTCAGCATCCCCCTGTTATTCGTAGCCCGCCCTAAGATTGCGATTGCAGGAGGCGTTGCTGTAGCTATCTTGCAGTTTTCCTACAAATACCCCCGTCAAGCTTTGTGGAGTTTTCTAATTTACCTCCCTTTTAGCGGTACAATTACTTACGCAATTGGCGGCGGGAATGCTGCATTTCAAGTAGCCAAAGATGCTTTCTACATACCCGCTCTCATCGCCCTCATTCAAAGCTGCAAAAAGAAACAGTTACCCCTGTTTATTCCGAAAGAAATGCTTTCAACCTTCAGCATCCTGTTGATGATGGCAATGCTGACTTTAATTTTTGTCAACGGGGAAATGCAGCTCAACCCGATGAAGGGCGACAAACCCATTCTGCAAGCAATTCTCGGCTTAAAAGTATTGATAGGTTACATACCGCTGATTGCTTGTACCTATTATCTGATCCGTACTAAAAAGGATTTGGTGTTTTTTGGTAGAATGCACGTAGTTTTGGCGATCGCCTGCTGTCTTCTCGGTTTGATTCAATACCTGTTGCTGCAAAGTGGCAAGTGCGCCGGCACCAGAGGCATGACCGGAGAAGAATTATATAAAGCCACGCTGCAAGCTAGATGTTTTGTCGGAGGTTCTCTGGTATTCAGTCCCGAAGTCAAGTTTATCCGCTTACCGGGAACTTTTGTAGCTCCTTGGCAGTGGGCTTGGTTTTTAATTTCTAATGCTTTTTTAACCTTTGCTTCAGCCTTTTGCGATCCTTCATTCTGGTGGCGAGTTATCGGTTTATTTGGCATGGCATTAGTATTTGCCAATGCAGTTATTTCCGGTCAAAGAGCAGCTTTAGTTATGGTTCCAGCTACCACCGCTATCCTGCTCGTTCTCACGGGTCAATTTGTTAATTTCAAACGATTTATTCCCATCGGTGCAGGATTGGCAATTCTGCTGTTTTTCGGTGCAGCAACTAATCCGGGAGTTGTCGAACAGCGGTGGGAGAGTTTTGTTGACCGCTGGAATGCTGCACCGCCCCAGCAGTTTCTGTTTAATCAGTTCGAGCAGAGCCACAATTTTATCATTGACAAACCTCTCGGTAGAGGTGTGGGACGAGCTACTAATTCAACGCGGATCTTTGGTTTCACGCAGCTAATTGAGACTTTCCAACCTAAGTTGATGTACGAACTAGGTTATCCGGGAATGATTGCTTTTCAAATCATGCTTTTACACTTAGCTTTTCTAACTTTTCGAGCTTACCGTGCTGTGAAAGACAAAAATTTGCGGAGTTACGGAGCTAGTTTTTGGGTGTTTGTGGGATTTATTACGATCAATCCTCAATACTATCCGCTGGATGTAGATCCAGTATCGGTGTATTACTGGGTTTTGGCTGGGGCGATTTTAAAGTTGCCCAAAATTGACAAACAAGTGCAGGATGAAAAACACTTGGAACTTGAGGGAGATGAGTTGGAAGTTCACCACCAATTAAAGGAGAAAAAAATTATGGCATCTACTCCAATTTGAGCAACGTTATATCGGAAACGCTCTAATATCATCTTCAGTCGAACAAATACAATCATTAAGCCAGGTTCGTAGTGCGGGCTTGAACCCGCAGCATAAAAGCGGAATTCAGTCCGCACTACGAGCCGTTTTTATTGTGTATGCCATTCCATATCCCAGCTAGAAATGCAAATTAAAACCCATTTTTTCGATTCAGATACTAATTTTTAAAGCGTTTGTCGATCGATATGTCGCGACAGCATCAAACTCTGTTTAATTCTACCAATAATTAGCTCAAACATTTTTTTTCGAGATGGATTCTTGCTACTTGGTGGCATCCCCAACTCGCAACACATCAAATTCAAGTCAGTTGCACTCATCGCCGACAATTTTTGCCTCACCTCTAATTCATGACCCTTCTTAGCTTGCAAACGCAGTTCTTCATAAACTTCTAAAACATTTCCTGCCGATAAATTAGCAGGCTTATTCACATCAGCAGCCGTAGATAACTGCGAATTTTTAGACGCAGCAGAAAGCACTCCCCGCTTAACTTGAGCCTCAATCCTGGTTAATTTTTTGGAAACCTCCCGCAAGATTTCCTTAAGTTCGCCAATTTCATCAACTAACCCCCCACTTTCTTGCTCATTAGCAGCAAAAATCTCTTTTTTAATCATTTCAGATACTCCTCACACTCGCGCCACAGTTGCTCAAACTCTCTAACTAATTCTCGTGGCAGTTCTCCCTCATTAATCGCCCGTTTCAACCCAACGCTTTCCCGAATAGTCGATTCCAAAAATCTCACTTCTATGTTATTGTCTTTGGATATCTCAGCGCAAAGTCTCTTGACTTCTCTCATGTAAAACTGAACTTCATTTGTTAGCAATCCTCCATAGGTTTTAGCTTTATTCATAAACACTGCTATCTTGGGAAACGGATAAGGTTCAATCCGTTTCTGGAGAGAGTTTAAAACTAAACTCAATCCCCTAGAACCAAAATAATCTGGGTTGACGGGAATTAATATTAAGTCGCAGCAAGAGAGTACGCTATAGGTGAGGAGACTGAAGGAAGGCGAACAGTCAAAAAGCATCAAGTCGTATTTGGGGAGATTGGGAGAGTTGGCGATTTTGCCGATGAATTGGCGGATGAAGTCTTTAACACTTTTTCCCTCAAATCCATCTAAATCCAACCAATACAATTCTTCAACTGAAGGGACAAAATGTAATTGTTCGTCAATCTGATAAATCGTGTCGAAACCAACGGGAAATTTAAAGTTTTGTCCGGCTTTTTTAAAGACTTCGAGGGCGTCGTAAATTGTGAGTCTGTGCTTGAGAGATTGTTCGTACCACTTACCAAACTTATCATCTAAATGACCTGTATTTTCGTTAAGCCCGATCGCCTCTGTGAGGGACATTTGCGGGTCTAGGTCTAACATCAAGACTTCTAAGTCGGTTCCTTGGGATATAATATTTCCTAGACTCCAAGTGACGGTGGTCTTTCCGACTCCGCCTTTGAAGTTGATTACGGCTATGGATTTAGGACTCATGGCTGGGCTTGCTTTAATTTTGCTCAAATATAAATTAAAACATATTGTGTGACTTTGTTCAGCGCGCGATCGTATACTAGGGTCACGATATGCCAATCGATCTAAAAAGGATACTTTGATAATATATCATTGACTAAGTAGAACAACCTAAAAAGACAGAATACCAAATGCCATTTAACTCCTATTTCAGAGGTTCTGGTTTGCCCAATCCTTCAAAGGGCGATCGATATATATTTTTAATCAATTCTACAATTTTGCGATAAATCTTTTTGTCTAATTTTACCCATTCATTAAAATCTGCAAAAGCAGAAGATTCAAAAATAATTCTTCTGTTCATTGCAAATCCTGTAGATCGACTTCAACTAAATTGTGCTTTTTTTTTAACATTTTCAAGAGCTTTCAACAGTTGTTTTTATTGACTTCCGATTTCAAAAGATATTCGGTTTCATCGCATTATGAAACACTTATTTCAATCTCTCTATCTCCAAAAATCGCTGGGATTTGTTCTCAAAAATTACTATCTAGTTCCCTGGCTTTTAAACGATAAACTGTTGACATCGTTTTTACCTATTTTTGATTAAGTTAAAATGATTAATATTGCCTTTAAATAGAGTAGTTTAAAGTTGACAATAAGGGCTGGAAAAATTACCAGCCCTTAATTTGTTTTAGCGTTTGACCAACTTCTTGGACAACTTCCGCAAGCGAATTGATTTCGGTGTTACTTCCACCAATTCATCCTGACCGATGTATTCCAAAGCGCGCTCCAAACTCATATCGACTGGTGCTTGCAATTGCGCCAATTCTTCACCGCCAGATGCGCGGTGGTTTGTCAACTGCTTCGACTTGCAAATATTCAGCTCCATGTCGTCATCTCGGTTGTTTTCTCCGATAATCATCCCTCTGTAAACCTTGGTTCCAGGGGTAATGAAAAATACGCCACGGTCTTCAGCATTTTTCAGTGAATAAGTAGTTGCAGTTCCTTCTTCAAAGGAAATTAATACTCCGTTGCGACGGGCGATAATTTCTCCACCGAGGGGGCGATAGTCCAGGAAGCTGTGGTTCATAATTCCAGCGCCACGAGTCAAGCGCATGAACTCGCCTCGGAATCCAATCAAACCGCGAGCGGGGACTGAAAATTCGATTTGAGTGCGGCCGGTGCTGCTGACGTGCATATCTTGCATTTCTGCTTTCCGCTGACCGAGGCGTTCGATGCAGCCGCCGACTGCTTCTTCGGGTACGTCTAACACCAAACATTCAAAGGGTTCGCAGGGACGACCGCCGACTTCGCGGAAGATTACTTGCGGTTGAGATACTTGGAATTCGTATCCTTCGCGACGCATATTTTCGATTAGGATTCCGAGGTGGAGTTCGCCACGGCCGGATACGAGGAATTTGTCGGGAGATTCGGTTTCTTCGACGCGCAGGGCGACGTTGGTTTCGAGTTCTCGCATTAGCCGATCGCGAATTTGGCGAGATGTGACCAAACTACCTTCTTGACCGCAGAACGGCGAATCGTTCACCGAGAAAGTCATCTGCAAAGTTGGTTCGTCTACCTTGATTAAAGGTAGCGCTTGCGGGTCGTTGGGACAGGTAATTGTCTCGCCAATATACGCATCTGCAAAACCGGCAACGGCGACAATATTGCCAGCCGAAGATTCTGGGATGTCAATGCGTTTGAGACCTTCAAAGCCCATCAACTTGCTAATTTTTGATTTGACAATCGCGCCGCTTTCGGTGATCAAAACTGCTTGTTGACCGATTTTAATCGTGCCGTTGTGGATGCGGCCGATGACGATGCGGCCGACGTATTCTGAGTAATCTAAGGTGGTTACTTGCAGTTGTAGTGGCTTGTTGGGGTCGCCGACTGGGGGTGGTACGTGGTCGAGGATTTCTTCAAAGAGGGGCTTCATATCTACCCCTTCGTCTTCGAGGTGTTTTTTGGCGTAACCGCTTAAGCCGGAACCGAAGAGGTAGGGAAATTCGCACTGATCGTCGTCAGCACCTAGTTCGAGGAACAGATCCAAAACTTTATCAACGGCTTTGTGGGGGTCTGCTCGATCGCGATCGATCTTGTTGACAAAGACGATCGGGCGCAGTCCCTTTTCGAGGGCTTTTTTGAGTACGAACCGGGTTTGTGGCATCGGGCCTTCGTTGGCATCTACGATCAGCAAACAGCCGTCAACCATGCCGAGAACTCGTTCGACTTCGCCGCCGAAGTCGGCGTGTCCGGGGGTATCGACGATGTTGATCAGGGTTTCTCCGTACCTGACAGCGGTGTTTTTGGACAGGATGGTAATGCCGCGCTCGCGCTCGATGTCGTTGGAGTCCATGACGCAATCTGGGATGTCTTCACCTTCGCGAAAGATTCCGGACTGTCTGAGGAGAGCGTCTACAAGGGTGGTTTTGCCGTGATCGACGTGAGCGATGATGGCTACATTGCGAATGGGAAGACTCATAAGGCGTCTGGGACGTTAAACGAATTTAACTAAAAATTTCTTAATAATTGTAGCGCATTCAGTCAAGGGACGATCGGGCTCTGCCGAATTGACATTTTGCCTGACCTACAGACGCCAGCATTATTACGGATCTTTTTTATAATAAACACCACTAGGGGCGGGGGCGATCGCCCCTGCAGACGCAACTAAAGAGCTGGCAAGCCGATCGAGCATTTACCGACTTGCCTAGAAATAAAATCCCAGCCGTGCAGTGTCCGAGGAGTGTTGCGAGCACAGGCTTAATCCAGCGTCTGCACGCCACCGCCGTTGACGAACAGCACCTGTCCGCTGACCCACTGAGATACAGGGGCAGCAAAATAGAGAACGGCTCCAGCGATGTCTTCAGGCTCGCCCAAGCGTTGGAGCGGAGTATGGGCCAGCATTCGCTCTTCGACCTCTGGAGTCAGAACCGAAGCCAAGGCCCCCGTTCTGACAGCTCCCGGGCCCACGGCATTGACGCGAATTACCGGGCCGTAGTCGAAGGCCAGGTTTGCCGTCATGTGATTGATGGCGGCTTTGGAAGCAGCGTAGGCGCTGATGGCGGGGCTTTTATTGATGGAACTCATCGACGACATATTGACGATGGAACCGTAGCCCGCCTTTTTCATGTGCGGCGCGCAGAGTTGCGACAGTCGCCACGCGCTGAAAACATTGAGTTGAAAGGGGCGCTCGAACTGCTGCTGCGAAATCTCGAACGGACTTTCTTTGCCGGCACTGCCGCCGCCAGCGTTATTGACCAGAACGTGAATGCTTCCACACTCGGCGATGGTGCGTTCCACCAGACCAATTAAATCTTCGTCACGGAGCACGTTGCACTCCACAGCCAAAGCTTTGCCGCCGCCCGCACCAATCTCATCGGCAACCTTTTGGGCGTCCGCTACTTTCAAATCGGCAATAACCACGGTGGCACCAAAATCAGCCAGCATCCGGCAACAGGCTGCACCGATGCCGTTGCCGCCGCCGGTCACGATGGCAACTTTGCCGTTCAAATCGAAAAGAGTTGTAGGCTGCATAAACTTAATTTCCTTTGATCAAATACTGGGCGACAGCTTCGTAAGCTGGTAGTGAAGTCGAATCGTTAGCGCTGTTTGCAGCGATGGGATGGGAGGCGAAACGCACGATGACCATTTCGGCTGCAGGATCAATATAGATCGTTTGTCCGTGCACGCCACGCGCGGCAAAAGCGCCGCGGGCGTTTCCGGTATGCCACCACATATCCCGATAAGACCAGCCTGGTAATTCGGGATGGCCCGATTTGGCGAAAGCGGCTTTGCTGCCGCCGCCGGCGATATCTTCGATCGCGCGGGCGGGCAAAACCTGCGTGCCTTTCCAGCGCCCCTGGTTGCGAATCAACTCGCCAAAGCGTGCCATGTCGCGCAAACCGGCGTTGTAGCCGCCACCGGCGAAGGGAGTACCTAGTTCGTCCACCGAATAGTAGCCGTCCTGTTCCATGCCGATTTTGCTCCACACGCGATCGGCCAGAAGTTCGTCCACCGACTTGCCGCTGGCGCGGGCAACCAGCCAGCCCGCTACGTCAGCGTTGGGGGTTTTATAGCCGAAGGCTTCGCCGTGGGTGCCGGCCTTTTTCACCGTTTTTAGCGCGGCGTAGTAGCCCACGGGCCCGCTGTAATCTTTGGGTTTGGGTAACGGGTTGCCGGCGCCGGAATACTCCCAGATTTCGGCTTTGGGGTTAGCGTATTCTTCGCTGAATTGCAGCGCAGTCGTCATGTCCAGCACTTGGCGCACGGTAGCGTCGCCAAAGGCGGAATCTTTGAGTTCGGGAATGTATTCGGCTACCCGCTTGTTTTCGTCCAGCTTGCCTTCGGCGACCAAAACTGCGCCCAAGGTGCCGGTGAGAGATTTCGTCACCGACATCGCGGCGTGTTTGTTGTCGGCCGCCAGCGCACCAAAGTATTTTTCATAAACGATCGAGCCTCGGTGCAAAACCAGAATGCCGTCTGTGTAGTTTTGCCACAGCGATTCTTCCCATGTCATGTCTTTCGTGGCATTCAGCGGGCGGAACGCGATCGAGTCAATTCGTGGATCGAGACGGTAAGGCAGCGGATCTGGCGCGCCCAGTCCGCGTGAAACGTTGACGGCGGGCATGAACTCGTTCATGTGCGCCACGCTCCAGCGCAGGGCGGGAAACTGGAAAAACGAGCCGTCGGCGAATTTCAACTGCTTGTCTTTGGGCGGCGGGAAACCTTGCATCCAGCCCATTGCGATCGGATCGCTTTCTCGCGCGGAAAGAAATTTGCTTTCGGTTTGAGCCGAACTCGCGAAAGAAAAGACACTCATGCCTAAAAAAACAAATAAACAAACAAATGCAGAAAGAGTAAATCCGTAATAAAAAAGCTTATTTTTACTTCGCATCAAAAGAAACCCTAAAAAATAATCAGTCAAAGCGAGGCGCATCCTGCTTTCCTCGAAAGAAACGCTGCGCCGGCAACCAAGCCGCGCGCCGCAGCCCAACTTTCTATCATAACTCACATTCGGCAATTTTTAACATACTTAAAATCTATATTCTTTACCCTACATTATCGCATACCACAATTACTCATAAATGTAAATTTTAAACTAATAGATTATAGTTTGAAAACAAATTTTATTAATTTAATGTGCGAGAAAAAATTGTATTTGATAGCCTTATTGGTCGATAGAGACAAGTACAAATAAATTGTGAATTTTTGCTCGTACCCAGGCTCTGCCTGGTAATGCAGATCGGGAGGCTCTGCCTCTCTTTACCCTAAGATTCGGAAAAAAAGACTTGCACATAAGTCACGTCATCGATACCTAAACCGCAGATTCAAGCCCGATGCAACATAGATAGATTCAGATAATTTCAGATAATTTATGATTTTTGCAAAAGGTATAGAGAAAAGTTAATTTGGTAATGTTTGATTTTTTATTGTGAGTGAGGGCGATCGGCTAAACTTGAGATTATGGAAGTGCAACCCAAAGAGATTAAGCGTTATAGAACCCATTTGACATCTTTGAATTTTTGGGTTTGGTGACGAGAAACTGGTTTCTGAGATTTACGCAAGGGGCTAGAAACCGGGTATTCTTGGAGTTTTTGGTTGCGTGACGAGAAATATAGAGAAAAACCCGGTTTCTGAGATTTACGCAGAATAGATATCAAATGGGTTCTATATCAAACAAAATGGCACAGTTCCGTTTGCCGAATGGTTTGGCTCCCTGCGAGATGTTAACGCTAAAATCTGGATTGACAAGAGGCTTGAGCGGGTTAGCAGTGGCAATTTGGGAGACTGTCGTTCAGTTGGAGAAGGAGTTTGCGAACTTAAAATCGACTATGGCGCAGGCTACCGAGTCTACTTTGGACAAGTGGATCTGCGATCGTGCTTTTGCTGTGCGGTGGGGATAAAAGAAAGGAAAGATCGAGACATTAGCAATGCTAAAGAATATTGGAGAGATTATGAAATACGCCAAAGTGCCGACCAGTGATAGTTATCATTCTTTTAAAATTTCCAATCTCAAAAATCCAAACTATTCTGCTGCTTACCTTTCTCTAATATTTGGAGAAGAGGAAGAAGGCGATTTAGAGATGGGAATAATGCTCTCAGCTATGAGAGATGTATTTGAGGCTTTGGGCGAACCAAATATGTCTGCGGAGGATGGTAATTTGCATTTAGAAAAATTAGATGCTTTGTTGTCGCCAGAAGGAAGCGCGACAATTTATGGTTTGGCCCATTGGCTGAATGCTTTGGGATTGAAATTAACGGTTGCGGTTGATGCAGGGGAGAAAAGGGAAGAGGAAGATTTTGCTGGTGGTGCTGAGTTGGCGGAATTTGGTAATATTTGAACGGGCGCTAAATTCCCAAACGTGATTTTTAAAGTTTTTTTTGATTTCAGGGGAACACTATGTCAGAAACCGAACTAGATTTAGGATCTATAGCCGCGAGAGTATTGCAGCTTGAAGAAGAGCAAGTTATTCTGAAAAAATATTTAGCCAAACTTAAGAGGCAGTTAGAGGCACAGGAACAGCGATTTAACGATCGCCCCGAACCGCAAATGCTAGAAAGTTTGACTGCTGAAATTGCGTCCCTGCAACAGCCGTGTGGTTTGGGAAATGCCGATATGTCGGTCATTTCAGAGCAGCCGATCGAACTTGACGCCGACACAGAAAAGCCAAAGTCAGACTTTCAGTATCAGTTAGTATGCGATCGTGCCAACAGTCGCGCTGTGTTGGTGGAGGCTCTATCAGTAGCAAAAGAGCGGCTGATTATTGTTTGCCCTTGGCTCAATTGTAACAGCATTAATGATGAATTGCTGCAAAAAATTAGAGAGTGTTTGAACCGAGGATGTTTGATAGATATGGGCTGGGGTTATCTGGGCGATCGGCAAATAATCGGCAAAGGATGGCGCTACAATGGTTTGGCAGATTTGCAAGAATTAGCCAGTGAATATCCAGATATATTTCGCCTCAAGTTATTGGGTACTCACGAAAACTTTTTAGTCTGCGATTCGACTTTTGCCATGTTGGGAAGTCACAATTTTCTGACTAACAGCGACGAAAGCGCAGCAAAAGAAATCGGAATTCGCACCAATGACTGCCAAATTGTCAACCAATTAATTGAGCGATTTGACAGCAGCGAAGTATTAAGTGAGGCGGAAATTGAGGGGCGGTTTGCAGCGAGTTCGGATGCGATCGATCGAGCTGATTATTTGGAAGGATTGGCGGCGGATGCTGAAAATATTGCTTTAGACGATAGCTGTGAAAATGTGGAGGATGAATCTGAGGAATGTCTGGAACCTGTTGTTAGTGTTGAGGAGTTTTGGGAGCGTTACACTCAGGGAGAAAAAAAATTTACGGGGATTAATTTAGCTGGTGCTAATCTAACTGGTAAAAACCTATCTCCTGATATCAACCTGAGTAAAGCTAATTTAAAACAAGCTAATTTAAGGGGTGTTAATTGGCAGAGGCTCAACCTCAGCGGGGCAATTTTAAACGGAGCAGATATGAGGAATGGACTTTTTTGTGGCACAAATTTTAGCGAATCTAAATTATGCGGTGTCAATCTTTCTAATGCCAATTTATCCAGTGCCAACCTCGATCGGGCTAATTTAATCAATGCCAATCTTTCTCAGGCTAATTTATATGCAGCCAATCTTTCTCAGGCTAATTTATCAAGAGCTAACCTTGCTCAGGCTAATTTACAATCGGCTAAACTAGAAAAAACCAAATTGAGTAAGGCGAGTTTAAGAGGAGCAAAGCTAGAAAATGCAAATTTTAGTGAAGCCGATTTGAACGGCGCCAACCTCAGCGGTGCTAAACTCAGTCAACAAACAAAATTCACAACTGCCAACCTCAGTCAAGCTAACTTAAGCGGGCTATACTTAAGAAAAGCAGACTTAAACAATGCTGATTTGACAAATGCAAATCTGAGTAATTCTAACCTTTTAGAAGCAAATATTGATGGAGCAAATCTCAAGGGTATTCAGCTTCAAGGGGCGATTTGCAATCAAGCAACTTTATTTCCGACTGAGTTCGATCCTGTGAAAGCTGGTGCTTATTTACTTGCTCCTTATGTATCGCTACAAAATGCCGATATAACTGATAGGGACTTAACCAATATTAAATTGATAGGAGCGGATTTACAAGGGGCTAATTTGACTTCAGCAAGATTGAGTGGTTCCGATTTGAGAGATGTTAATTTAAGTGGGGCCAAACTTCAGGGAGCAACACTGGATAGCATAAATTTGAGCAGAGCTAATTTAAGACAAGTTAACTTGAACGATGCAAGATTAGTTAGTGCCGATCTAACTACAGCAGACTTAACTGAAGCTGACTTGCGACAAGCTGAGTTAAACTCTGCAAAACTGCGTGGTGCTGACCTAATTTCAGCAGACCTCCGCGCGGCAAGGTTAAATTTTGCAGACTTATCGGGCGCTAACTTAACAAATGCAAAAATAGGAGGAGCAGAATTTCAAAATGCTACGCTCACTGGCGCAATTATGCCAGACGGATCTACTCACGAATAAAATTAGTTAAGGGGTTTGCTAAACAAAATCTATTCAAAAAGTCTCAATATACTCTGTTTCCAGAGCTAGCGGCCGAGAAGGGTTGGACTATGACAGAGATTACCACTCGATCGGGCGATCGCTACAGCACGCTGAAAAATTATGCCCGATCGCCCGCTAAGGCAATGGCTGACAAATTCGTGCTCTGCTAAAATTGGCGCGGACGTTTGATGTGCCGATCGCACAATTGTGAAATTTTGCCCAAAAGTAGCAAATGACACTTAAAATAAACCAGTACCAACCAGTTAGACCAAAACCGGCGGCATCGGAGCCCAACTAAAACAGATTTGAGAGTTGGCGGAGGAGAAATGGCGAAGTCTGGAAGAGATGATATGTACTCAGCGGCAATTGTAGCTGTGCGATCGCCCGTATCGGTCTACAATTTGTAACGTTGAGCCTTATTGAAGTGCAGGAGTGGAGCTGGCTTGGATAACGCTAGTCTGTCAAGAAAACCCCCGCAAGCCTCGGAGCTTGTCGCCGACGAAATTCCAGAAGCAGTGCGAGACCACCCATACCCAGAAGCAGGATCGAGCCAGTCCAAGAAAAAAGGGCTGATTTGGAAACTGCTAGGGTTGGCGGCATTAGCCTGTGGGGTCAGCATTTGGCTGAACCTCAACTTTAACTTTTTCCCAGCCACCAGTCAGGCAGAGCAAAGTCAAAAAAACCCAGCAGCCGCGAGTTCGCCTTCGGGATCTGTCGCGAGTCCAACTACTAGCTCAAAACCCGCAACCCCAGACAACCTGCTGGGACACTTGCCTTACCCAGAAGCACCAGCCGCAGACTTGGTAAATGTCACCTCCGACGGTGGCATCAAACTCCGCAAAGCCGCAGCAGCAAAATATCAAGAAATGGCTAACGCCGCCGCAGCATCAGGGATCTATTTCGCCCCCATATCCGGCTTTCGCTCCGTAGAAGACCAACAACACGTATTTTTTGACGTGAAAGCCGAACGCAGGCAAAACGCCACCAAGCGAGCCGAAGTCAGCGCCCCTCCTGGATATAGCGAACACCATACCGGTTACGCGATCGACATTGGCGACGGCTCCGCCCCCGAAACTAACCTCAGTCAAAGTTTTGACAATACCCAAGCATTCAAATGGCTAGAAGCCAACGCTCCCGCCTTCAGCTTTGAAATGTCTTTCCCCAAAAACAACCGCCAAGGCGTCAGTTATGAACCCTGGCACTGGCGGTTTGTGGGCGACAGGCCAAGCCTCGAAACTTTTTACAAAGCTCATTCGTTGAAAAAGTAGAAGTCAGTTGTCAGTTGACAGTTGACAGTTGTCGGGAAAATCAAGGAAGATTTTCGTAATTCCCCCCTCTCCCCCTCTCCCCCTCTCCCCCTCTCCCTCTCTCCC
>NZ_JAUBTN010000087.1:0-20212 GCF_036705055.1 Microcoleus sp. CZ3-B2
TACTGACTACTGACTACTGACTATTGACTACTGACTATTGACTACTGACTACTGACTACTGACTACTGACTACTGACTACTGACTACTGACTATTGACTACTGACTATTGACTACTGACTACTGACTACTGACTACTGACTACTGACTACTGACTACTGACTATTGACTACTGACTATTGACTACTGACTACTGACTACTGACTACTGACTACTGACTACTGACTACTGACTATTGACTACTGACTATTGACTACTGACTACTGACTACTGACTACTGACTACTGACAACTGACTATTGACTATTGACCACCTGATTTTCCTGCCGCAGATAAGCTTGAATGAACGGTTCTAATTCGCCATTCATCACATCTAGGATGGCGGTTGTTTCCACCCCAGTCCGCAAATCCTTGACCATTTGATAGGGGTGAAAAACGTAGTTGCGAATTTGGTTGCCCCAAGCTGCCTCTACCATGTCGCCGCGAATCTCGGCAATTTCCGAAGCCCGCTGTTCCTTAGCAATCACCAACAGCCTAGCCTTGAGTAATGCCAAAGCTTTTTCCTTATTTTGCAACTGACTGCGTTCTTCGGTACAGCGGACGGCCAAACCAGTGGGAAGGTGAACGATGCGGACGGCCGTTTCTACCTTGTTAACGTTTTGTCCGCCCTTGCCGCCTGCGCGGGAAGTTGTGATTTCTAAGTCTTTTTCTGGGATATCCAATTGTACGGATCGATCGAGCACCGGCATCACTTCAACGCCCGCAAAACTGGTTTGACGCTTGTCATTCGCGTTAAAAGGCGAAATTCTGACCAAACGGTGAGTGCCTTTTTCCGATCGCATATAACCGTAAGCGTAGCGGCCGACAATTTCCAAAGAAGCTGATTTAACACCTGCTTCCTCTCCCTCGGAAATTTCCATTAAATGTACTTTGTAACCTTGACTTTCCCCCCAGCGGGTGTACATCCGCAGCAGCATTTCGGCCCAATCTTGAGCATCCGTGCCGCCCGCCCCGGCGTTAATTGTCAAGACTGCGCCGCCTTCGTCGTAGGGGCCCGATAGTAATTGTTGCAGTTCCCACAGGTCGAGTTCGCGGGTTAATTGAGCAAGACTCGATGAGGCTTCTTGGAACAAAGACTCGTCGGCTTCTAACTCCAGCAGTTCTAAAATAGCTCTAGCGTCTTCTAGGCTAGTCTGCCAGCCACGGTATTGGTCTAAATGAGATTTGAAGTTGTTGAGTTCTTGGAGGGTTTCTTGAGCTCTATCCTGGTCGTCCCAAAATGCTGGTTGGGCACAGATTTGCTCTAAGTCTTGGATTTTGGCTGTGAGTGCGGGGATGTCAAAGATAGTCCTGGGTGGTACCCAGTCGATCGGACAATGTTTCGATATCGTGCTTGATGTCTAGAACTTCCACTGTGAGTTTTCCTAGTTGTGGGGTGTATTTTTGAGTTTAGCTGAAATTGCGCTCTTTCAACAAAATGTTATGACTTCTTCCTGATTAGATATAGTGCGAACCTGTTGAATTAAAAACTTTACCGCATTAAAAATTCAAGATTCAAAAAAAAGTTGCTATAATCTAAAATCAGGTTAACGATCTCGATGGAAGTTAACTGCCATGATTTCCCCAGAACTTAAATTGAGCTTGCCGTCCACCGAAGACCTGCCCTGTTCGGACGATACCCCTGTGGATAACGAAGACCAGAATTTGCTGCCGAACCTACTGTTGTTTGTCTTGATCGGTATTTGGTCCGATCGCATGGATTGGTACTTTGGGGTAGATATGGCGGTGTATCACACTACAGGAATCAGTCCCAAAGTGCCTGTCGTCCCGGACGGATTTCTCAGTTTGGGGGTGGAGCGCCGAAAAGGAGGCAAATCTCGCCGCAGCTATGCTGTCTGGGAAGAAAACGAGGTTGTGCCGATTTTAGCGTTGGAAATGGTGTCTCACAAACCGGGTGGGGAGTACGACGATAAGATGTCGATTTATGCCGGGTTAGGGGTTTTGTACTACATTATTTACAACCCCGAATTTTGGCGGCGCGATCGGCATCAACCGTTTGAAGTGTACAAGCTGATTGACGGGCAATACAGGCAGCAGATTGGCGAACCCTATTGGATGCCAGAAGTGAGACTGGGCATAGGGCGCTCTGGGCAAGTTATTGGGGGCATCGAGCAAGAAATTCTGGTTTGGTACGACGAGTCAGGAAATGTCTATCCCTTGCCGGATGCAGCGGCAGGGCAGATGCGCGAGGAGTTGAGGGTAGAACGACAGCGAGCTGAGGTTCAACAGCAGCGGGCCGAACGCCTAGCTGAGTATTTGCGATCGCAAGGTATCGATCCCGATAACCTGCCTGAATCGTGACATGAAATTCGATCGCTTCACCGCATTCTTCCTTCTTTCTTGTAACTAATGACTAATGACTAATGACTGATGACTAATGACTTCTTAAATATACTGCGAACCTGTGGAATTGAAGGCTTTACCGCATTCGTGAGCGCATACGTCCAACCTTTTGGAACATGAAAAATTTTTTGTGAGGTCTTCGCGAAACCAATCACAGGCGATCGCCTCTTTCACTGATTTAGTTCTGAGAGAATTAAATCCATTGCCGTACTTTTCAATTAAAGCCAGCATTTGGGGTCTGTAAGTGTCGTTATAAACAGCGTATTTAGTATGGCTGACCCAACAGCAAGGCCAAAGTTCCGCTTCAAAAGAAATAAAAATCTCTTTGGTGGCTTGAGTTTGGCAGCTAATTTCTACATTGCGGTAGTAATTATTTAGGCTACCAAATGTTTCTACAGCTTTGATAAATTGGTCTCCCTGTGGATTTTTATATTGTTCCAATGATGGGGGTTGGAGTTCTTCGCTGGCTGGCTGTGATGGGATCGGCTGATTTTGAGCTAGTGCTTGAGAGGTTTCGATAGCTATAGCTTGATACCAAGCATAATTTGCTTTTTCTGGTTGCCCCAACTGCGTCAACACTTTAGCTAAATTGCGATAAGCTCCTGCAAAATTGGGTTTAAGCTCGATCGCCTTTTGGTAATAAGCACTAGCTGGCTGCCACTGTTGCTGTTGAGCGTAAAGACTGCCGACATTAGCATAAACTTCGGGAAAATTAGGCTGAATTTTCAGTGCGTTTGTATAGCAGTCGGCTGCTGCTTGCATCTTCCCCATAGCTTGGAAAGCATTGCCTAAAGTTTTACAGGCTGCTGCAAAGTTAGGTTGAATTTTTAGGGCTTGTTGGCAGGCTGCGATCGCCTCTGAGAGCTGTCCTTGTTTCAAACAGTCCTCCCCTTGTCGGTGCAGCCCAACAGCCGTCTGTGTTTGATTTTGAGGGGCTGACGCATTAGTTGTTGCTGGTTGGTTGGGGCGATCGCTCTTAGCATCTACCTGAGAGTTTTTTCCCTGCTGAAGCTGTTGATTTGCGGACTCTTTGTCATAAATTTCTTTTGCTACAAAACGAGAGGTAGCTTTCGGTACAAACTCGACAAATCCTAATTCTTGGGCTAAATCCCTGGCTGCTTCTACTTGGTGCTGGTTGTGTTCAAATATCAAGTAGTGCCAGACAGCTTTTCCGCCCGCTTGGATAAAGGCTTTAACAGATTGCATTATCCTGTCCCAGTTGGTATTTTGGCGGTAAATGCTGTTAGTATCAGCCAATCCGTCGATGCTAAAAATTACGCGATCGTTTTCTCCTGTCATCGCCTGCGCCAGGGCTTGCCACCAGTGGGGGTTGCGCCCGCTACCGTTGGTGTACAGGCAGATTTTAGGAACTCCCATCCAATGCAAATATTCGATCGCCCCAATTGTAGTATTGCTAGTCATAGCATCGCCGTAGTTGCCACACATATAGATCAAATCCAACTGAGAGCAAAACTCTTGTGGGAAAATTCTCTCAATATCCTCCATCTTTAATTCCGCCCCCGGCAAAATCGGGTTGTCGGTGCGGGGACATTGGGGACAAGCGGCATTGCACCGGGAAGTAATTTCTACGCTGACTATCCTGATATCTTCATATTTTAAGTACATAACTGTTATTAAATTGAGTTGTGATTAATTTTGAAATCGCGATCGACAGAATTAGTCGAATCAATCTCAACTATAAAATCTCAAATCGACCGATCGCTCTCTTGGTTGTAAATCTTAATCAAAAACCGCAGCCGGAAGTCGATCGAGCTGCGGTTGTTTTTAAGCTAAACTGGCGTTGATTAATCGCGGCCGTTGATAGCAATCAGCAGGCGCAGAATGAAGATGAACAAGTTGATGTAGGTCAAGTACATCGACAAAGCTGCGGGCAAATACTGGTCGTCGCGGTAGCTGCGGGGTAGTATGTAAAAATCGACGATCGCAGCGCCAGCAAAGATAAACACGCCGATGCCGGAAATGCCAATTTCTAACCAGGTTGGGGTGTAGACTCCAAATAGAGAGAGTAGAAATTGACCGCCAACGACGACTAACAAAGCAATCACACCTAAACTGATGGTTTTGGTGATGGCCATGCCGTCTTCTTCCGACAAGTTGGAACCAATTTGGCGGGCGGCGATAAAGGTAATGCCGCAGCCTAGGGCTGCAAAACCGATGCCGCCGATGCCGACACCTTCGGATCTGAGGGCTGTAAACACCAATCCACTGAGGGTGTAGCCGGAAAGCAGGCTGTAGGTTGCCAGGAGGGGTAAGGCGGTACTATTGTTGCCTTTTTCGGCGACACCGCGAGCGACAAAGAATAAAACTAATTCTAGGACGATCGCGGCGATGAATGTGGGAAAAAAGATTCCCGGATAGTTGCGAATGACTCCGAGGCCGCCGTAGGTGCCGACAGCGGTTAAGACAAGTCCGCCACCGACGAAGGGGAGGGCGTTGGAGATGACGTTGGGGCCTACCAGTGCGTGGTTTTTGGCCTCGCGCACGGCTTCGCGGAAATTGCTGGTGTTACTCACGAGGATTTACCTAATGTTGGCTGAGAGTTGATATTTTGGGACTTGCGCGCGGCAAAAGAAACCGGGTATGCACGAAAATACGCGGGTTTGAACCTGTAGTTATGGTGAAAAAGCCAGTTTCTCACGCGGCGCGCAAGTCTTGTATTTCTATTCTGACAGCTTTACCCTGTGTTTGCAAAACCAAGCCGAGTTTAAAGATTTGATAAAGAACCGGGGTGAAATCACTCCCAAGTAGGAAACCATTGTTTATAATCGACTGCGTACATGGTGTGCAGTCTGGCTGCCGCGCCGGAATTAGCACAGTCTAATAGGATTGTCTGACGCCACAGAGATATTCTTTAACTTAATTAACAGGTTGATGTCAAGGTCGATCGAATCGCAGATGGCACAGGTGAATAAATTTGGGATTTTAGATTTGCGATTTGCGATTGAAAGCTTTATGCTAAAGGGAGGGGGCACAGTTGATTTGAGGTTTTTGATGGCCGGCAAGAGTTGAAACTAGGGAGAGAGAATCTCCACAATTTAAAATCTCAAACCTGAAATCGGTTCGGTTAGTTGCACCTGGTAGCTCAGACAGGGAATTTCAAGAAAATTAATGAATAAATTTAGTTCGTACCGACCAAATTCTCAACAGGTAATGTCTAATGCTCACCTTTTTTGCTCGTAAATTATTGTCACCCGCAGCCGGAATTCTTTTGGCTGCTACTGCGGTGATTTCCGTTGGCCAAGCTGCTTTTGCAGGTAATGTCGGAGACGTTTCTGTCGCTGCTGCATCGCAGGGTTCTGAATATTGGCTGCTGGCTCAGGTTGGTCAACCCCCCCAAGGTACAACTTCTCCGAGCCCGAACCCGGTAAAGGTAAACCGGGCACCCGGGCCTGTGAAAATTCCCGAACCTTCGACGGTGGTAGGGTTGGGTTTAGTGGCGGGTTCGCTGGCGGTGACTCGCCGGAGAGCGAGAGTCGGACGATTTTAGATTGGGAGTCAGTAATATGAGGTGCTAGGAGTGGGCATGGGGCTCCGTGGCCCGCGCAGGGCGGAGCGAAGCGGAGGGATGGGGCATGGGCAGGATTGGAATGAACCCACCTCACCAAGCTTGAGAACCGCTATAGCCTTTTCAGGTATTCGTGCAAGAGTAAGCTGTTTTGCATTTAAATTGAATGTCAAAAAAAATCCCCTTCTTGTGGGGAGTAGGGGTTGGGCAGGAGAGCCCGCCCTGAACATAGGATTTAAATCTCCGACAGCTTAATTCTGACTTCTGACTCCTGACTCCTGACTTCTAGCCTTAACGAAAAGACTTTTTCAACCAGCCCTGTTTAAGGATTTTAGCCGATCGCATCCCTCAAAGCATTTTTAGTCATAGCTGCGATCGACTGTTCAGTAGCTTTCGGCAAATGATAGTATTTCCCGCCAGAAGTCTTGGCCAACTCCTTCGCAAAGCCGGTCGAAATGAATTTGCTCTCAGTGTCAATCACCAGCAACTGCATTCCCAGGCCGCGAATTTTGGCAGCAATTTCTAACAATTCCTGCTTAATATCAGGCTTTTCTCCATCTAAAATCGGTTCGCCCAAAGAACGGGCCAAAGGAATATTACCGCGCCCGTCAGTAATCGCGACAATCGCCACTTGACCGATATCTCCCGACTGCCGCGCATTGACTCCCACGCGCACCGCCTGCGTCAAACCGTGGGCCAGCGGCGAACCACCGCCGCAGGGCAGCCGTTCCAAACGCTTGCGGGCCAAGGCTATCGAGCGAGTAGGCGGCAGCAATACTTCTGCTTGTTCTCCGCGAAACGGAATCAGCGCCACTTGGTCGCGGCTTTGATAAGCTTCGGTGAGTAGCTGCATGACAGCACCTTTGGCGGACTGCATCCGGTTGAGGGCCATCGAACCCGAAGCATCCACGACAAATACCACTAGAGCCCCTGCTTTTCTGGCCAAGCGCTTTGCCCGAATGTCTCCCTGTTCCACAAATACGCGCTTCTCTCGATTTGGACTCTCGCCGGCGGTGGGTTCCTGGTCATAATTCCTGTCGCGGCGGGCTTTTTGGTAGGGTGCGGCGGCTCTGAGGGTAGCATCTACAGCGATGCGGCGGACGGGGCCTTTGGGCAATACTGGCTTGACGTAACGACCTCTATCTTCCGAGAAAATGGTGCTTCTGCTGCCGGATTTGCCTTGGCGGTTGGCGTTCTGCGCGAAAAACAGCACGTCGGGGTCGAGAATTACGCCTTCGGGGTCAAAGAGAAATTCTTCGGGAATGTTGGTTTCTTCTTGTTCTTCGGGAGGTTGGTCTTCTTTGTCTTCTTCTTCCTCTTCTTCTTCTTGTTCTTGTTCCGATTGTTCTTGGGGTGGCGGTGGCGGCGGGGGTGGCGGCGGGTTTTCGTCTGGGGGAGTTTGGACGATGGTGGCCCGGGGTACGATGACGAGTTCTACGGCGCGGCGCAAATCTTCGGCGTTAACTTCTGTGCGTCCTTCGATGGCGGCGGCGGCTTTGGCGACGCGACAGGCGAAGATTTCGGCGCGGTGTCCTTGGACTCCGCCGCGCAGGGCTTCTTCTACTAAGTAGGCAATTTGTTCGCGGCTGATGGTAACATCTTTGAGCCATTCTCTGGCGAGGATGATTTGGGTTTTGAGGTTGTCGGTGTCTTCGGTGTATTGGTTGAGAAATTCTTGGGGGGAACTGGAGTAGGATAGGGCTTGTTCTACTGCGTATACTCTTTCTTCTAGTTCGAGTGCTGCGTCGGCGGAAAGTACGATCGCGATGCGATCGAGCAAATGTTCTCTGAGCGACCCTTCTTCGGGATTGTAGGTGGCAATGAATAGAGGTTTGCAGGGGTGTTGGAAGCTGATGCCTTCGCGTTCTATTTGGTTGCGACCTTCGGTTAATACTGTTAGCAATTGGTTGGAAATGTTGTCATCGAGCAGGTTGATTTCGTCTACGTAAAGTACGCCTCGATTTGCTTGGGCTAAAAGTCCCGGTTGAAATACGGTTTTGCCAAATTTTACTGATTGTTCGACATCGACAGAACCTAAGAGTCGGTCTTCGGTGACACCCAAAGGAATTTGAATGAAAGGTGCGGGAATAATTTCTGTATTTGGGGAGTTAGTATTTGTGGTGTGGGCATCTTGCCCGTTTTCTTCTAATATAAAAGATGTCTGTTCTGCAATGTTTTCATCGGGTTCGGCGTTGCAAAAAGAGTCTTTAACAATTTCAATTGGTGGCAGTAGGGAATGCAGGGCGCGGGCCATTACTGATTTTGCGGTACCGCGGCGACCGGCGATCGCCACTCCTCCCAATCCGGGATCTACTGCTGCTAAAAGCAGGGCTAATTTGATTGCTGCTTGCCCGACTACGGCGGTGAGGGGAAAGGCGGTTGTGGAAAAGCTAAGGTTGGCTGCGGGCATAGGATTTTCTGATGTTCGGATCTAAAATTTTGAACTTAATTTTTAGCTTACTACTTGAAGTATTTTAACTTCTAAAGGGAGAATTACGGTAAAAGTTGAGCCGACTCCGATTTCTGATACTACCTCTATTTGACCTTGCAAAAGCGTGACTAGCCGCGATACTATGGCTAATCCCAGGCCGGTGCTGTCGGGGGGATACTGCTGTTTGCGGGCTTCTCCTGCTTGAAAAAAGGGGTCAAAGATGCGGTTGGTATCTTCGGGGGCGATGCCGATACCTGTATCTGCAATGGCGATCGTCCAATTTGCTTCTCCAGCGCGGCTGCAACTTAATTCAATGCTACCAGATTCTGTATAGCGAATGGCATTACTCAGAAGGTTGGTGACAATTTGTTGCAGCCGCTGTCCGTCGGCGACTACTTGTTTGGGGGCGCAGTCGCTGGTAACAGCAAGTTTTAGTCCTTTAGCATCAGCAATTGGCTGCATCATTTCTACTACGGAGTTAATTAGAGATTGTACATTAGTTTGCCGCAGGTTAAGTTTAATTTTGCCGGCATCGGCGCGAGCAAGTTCTAGGGCGTCGTTAATCAGGCGCAACAACTGTCTGCCGTTACGCAATACTCGCTCGATGTGTTCGATGCCGGGGAGGGTATCTTTGATTTCTGTTTGCGCCCTTCCTTTTCGCAAAAATAGCTCTGAATAACCGATGATTGAGTTGAGAGGTGTTTTGAGTTCGTGAGCTAAATAGGAAAGGTTTTCTTGGTTGACGCTGACGAGGCGATTGAGTTCTTGATTTGTGAGTTGTAACTGACTTTGGATTTGTTGGAGTTCCCGAAGCTTCTGAGCGACGTAGCTATTGAAACACTGGGCAATTGCTTCGTCTATTACGGCATCGATGAGGCGAAAAGCTTTGAATACTTCGGCAGTGGTTCCTGCTAGCAATTCTGCTTCTAATTCTGAGAATATTACTTGACGCAATAAATGGTATTCCCTGGCTACTTCTGCGGAGTCGTAGCCTTGTTCGGCTCTAAGAAGTCCGTGATCTAAACTGGCTTCAATTATTACCTTTATGTCGCTGTTGCGATATTGGGAAAGCAATGCGGCCATCGCCGCCAACAAATGGGGTATGTGATTTTTGATCGCTGAGTGCGTTAAGGTGTCTGCACTTTCAATGTTCCGATCCTGACGTACTGCTTCAATCCAGTTTTTAAGGATCGTATCGGTTTTATCGGCGAGCATTTGGCTGTAGTCCATGATGTCTGCGTGGGGGTTGAGTTTGGCAGATATTGCCCATGCTTCATTGTAGTTGAGCGATCGCCCGATCGCCATATCAAACTTCGGGCGATCGCAACCCTGCTAAAAGAAGTAGTTTTGAGGTGATTTTTCCCCCGTGCTGCTCTCTCCATGACTAGATCCCAGCTTTTTTATGCCAAAAGTGACACTTAAACGTCTTGACAGAAGAGCTTAAAAGTAGTATGTTCGCTGACAACCAGAGGTTTTAATTTTTAAGCTTTAGTTTTGTCAGGGGACTAAATGGAAAACGTGCAAGCTGCGATCGCTGCGGCAACATTTATCGGTGTAGTTTTCTTAATAATTACAGAATGGATACACCTGACAGTTGCGGCATTTTTGGGAGCGCTGATTCTGGTTTTTACCCACGTGATGACGTTAAATAATGCGATCGAATATATCGGTCGCAGTCACGGAACCCTGGGTTTATTTTTTGGAGTCATGGTCATGGTGAGAGCCTTTGAGCCGACCAAAGTATTCGATTATTTGGCAACTCAAATGGTGCTGTTGGCGAAAGGAAAAGGCAAAAATTTGTTGCTGGGTATTGTGGCGATTACTACCCCGATTTGTGCAGTTTTGCCCAATGCTACCACAGTCATGCTGCTAGCACCATTAATTCCGCCAATGGCGCAAGAAGTGGGTGTCGATTTTGTACCATTACTAATTTTAATGGTATTTGTAGCCAATAGTTCGGGACTGCTGACAATCGTGGGAGATCCGGCGACATTCATTGTAGGCGATGCGATTAATATGAGCTTTGCCGATTACCTGATGAAATTAAGTTTAGGCGGCGCAATTGCCGTAGGAGTAATAGTCATTCTTCTGCCGTGGTTGTTCCCCGAAATCTGGCACAAAGAATTAGAGGATTTGGCACACTTGCCACATCCCAAAATTAATCACCCGCGAGTTTTAGGAGTGGGCGGCTTAATCATAGCTTTTGTGCTGCTATTTTTTGTTGTGGGAGAGTCTCTGCCCGTGCCACTTTCACCAGCAGCCGTTGCTTTGTTGGGGGCTGGTTTGGCAATGCTTTTAGCTCACCACTCCAAGATAGATTCTGTCAACAATATTTTGCGGGATTTAGATTGGAGTACGCTGCTATTTTTCATGTCTACTTTTGTACTGATTGGGGGTTTAGAAAAAACTGGAGTGATTGCCAGTATATCGGGAATTCTAGCAGTGATTTTGGGTAAAAATATTTTTTTGGGTTCGCTAAGTTTGTTATTTTTTGTGGGTTTAATGTCCAGCGTGGTGCCGAACATTCCGCTAGTGGTGGCGATGGTCCCTTTGCTCAAACAGTATGTTGTTAACATCGGGTTAGCCCCTGTGGAAGTCCTAGATCCCGATTTTGCAGGGCAGTTTCCTCTGGAGGTATTACCGCTGTTTTATGCGATGATGTACGGGGCAACTTTAGGAGGAAATGGCACTTTGGTAGGAGCTTCTTCTAATATAGTTGCAGCAGGAATTTCTGAATTGCATGGCAGGCGGATTTCTTTTCAAACTTTTCTGCGTTACGGGCTTCCTGTGATGGCGTTGCAATTGGTGGTGGCTGCTATTTATGTAACTATTCGGTTTCTGATTTGAAGGAACAGGGAACAGGGAACAGGGAACCGGGAACAAGAGCGATGTGAAGAGAAATTGGTTGGTAATATCAAAGTATCTAAAATCGCCATTAAACGAGTTACGCATCACCTCTATATTGCAGGTTTGCAATGGGTACCTTACCCCTATTGAGTAGCGCGTCAAACCACTTTTTACGTAAGTCGTGCAGTAGCTACTCCTAAAGACGTATTGACAAGATTGGGCGCTAGTGATAAGTTAGGTTGAATTGGCTATAAAAGTCAAGCCTAATCCAGCGCTGCGCGATCGAACAATTTGCAAAGACTAGCGTGTGGCTGGAGCGGAGGAACCAATTTTAGGGGCGAATCTCTACAGAATTAAAGAGCCAAGTTAAAAGTTGCCAAATTTGAGTGTAATTTTTGATTTTGAAATCTTTAGAGAAGGACATCTCTCAGTCCTAGCCCGTCAGCTAACTTCGCAGGCATTGAGAAGAGACTGAAGAGTCAACTTGTCTTCAATAGATAGTTTGGCTTCATCAGTGTCTCCGGTTGGTATTGTTCAAGATTCTTATACCGCCCCTGACTCTGAGGAGATTGAAATGTCAATTCAACTTAATTTATCTGCGATCGCAGTTGCCGGAGTTGCAGCATGGAAGCGGGCAAAACCCGTTTTTATCCGAGATACCGTATTGTTGCCGGCGGCTGGTTTTTTGGGAATTCTTGGGGTGTGGTGGATTGTTGCCAGCTTCAAGAGCGATTTGATTCCCACTCCCTATCAGGCGTTAATCGCTAATTTAGATTACATTTTGCATCCATTTTACCAGCGCGGGCCTGGAGATTTAGGCATTGGCTTGCTGCTGCTAGCGAGTTTGCGGCGGGTGTTAGTGGGATTTTTGCTGGGTGCTGCAGTGGCGATTCCTGTGGGATTTCTGATCGGGATGTCGAAACCGGCAATGATGGCGCTCAATCCGCTGATTCAAATCTTCAAACCGGTGTCGCCACTAGCTTGGCTGCCCATAGCTTTATCGATTTTTAATTTAGCAGAGCCGTCGGCAATTTTTGTCATATTCATTACCTCTTTGTGGCCGACAATTATCAACACAGCTTTGGGAGTTTCTAACGTTTCCAAGGATTATATGGATGTAGCGCGAGTGTTGGAAATGCCGCGCTGGAGGCGGATTACCAAGATAATTTGGCCGGCGAGTTTGCCATACATTTTTACAGGTTTGCGGATTAGTTTGGGGATTGCTTGGCTGGTGATTGTGGCGGTGGAAATGCTGACAGGCGGTGTGGGAATTGGCTTTTTTGTGTGGGATGAGTGGAGCCGTTTGAATCTGAGTTCGGTATTTTTAGCGGTGTTTGTAATTGGCTTAACTGGATTGTTGCTCGATTGGGGGGTTGGCAAAGTTCAGGAATTGGTGACACATCGATCTATCGAGAGTCATTAGTCATTAGTCATTAGTCATTAGTCATTAGTCATTAGTCATTAGTCAGCAGCGAACAGTTAACTATCAACTGTCAACTGTAAGGTGCGTCGCTGCTCATCGATGGTCGATTTTTGTGTGTGATGGTTGGTGGCGACGCACCCTGCAACTATCAACTATCAACTGTCAACTGTCAACTATCAACTGTATATGAGCAACAAGTTTTCCAATGAATGGAATCGCCGAGAGTTTTTGCAAGGAATGGGAGCGGCGGCGGCGGGTACGGCTTTATCTGCTTGTGGAATTAGCGCGGATCGATCGGCAAAAGGACTCACTGAAGAAGCGGAAGCGGTAAAGCCGCTCGTCGATTCCCGAACCTTAGAAAAACCAAATTTAACCGTAGGATACGTGCCGGTTAACGATTGTGCACCATTTGCGATCGCCTGGAAAAAAGGATTTTTCCGCAAATACGGTTTAAACGTCAAACTCAACCGCGAAGCAAGCTGGGCCACCTCCCGCGACGGCCTGATTTTCGGGCGACTCGATGCTTCCCCAGTGGTATCCGGCGCCGTCACCAACGCCCGCATCGGCGCCGAAGGAGCGCGTCACGCACCCATGTGCGCGGCAATGACAATTCACCGCCACGGTAACGCGATGACGATGAGCAAAGCGATGTGGGATTTCGGCTTGCGCCCCTGGCACGAATACAACGGCAATTTAGAAGAATTTGGCAAACAATTTCGAGGTTTTTTTGATAGTCAACCTGTAGAAAATAAAGTCTGGGCTGTTGTCTTGAGTTCGGCGATTTACGAATACTTTGTCCGCTACATATCGGCGGCAGCCGGTGTCGATCCGTTCAAAGAATTTCGGGTAATTATTGTGCCGCCGCCTCAAATGGTAACGAATATGAGAATCGGGGCGATGCAGGCTTACATGGTGGCCGAACCTTGGAATACGCGGGCAATTCAAGGCAATTCGGGAGTGGGTTTTACCTTTGCCCAAGGCAAGGAAGTTTGGCTGGGACATCCCGATCGCCTTTTGGGAGTAATGCAATCGTTCATTGAGGAAAATCCGAAGACTTATTACTCGCTGGTTAAGGCAATGGTGGAAGCTTGTCAGTATTGCAGCCACCCGGAAAATCGCAATGAAATAGCGGCGCTGCTGACTGAGCGATCGTTTACGGGGGCGAAACCGAAAAAAGGGGCGATCGACAAATTTACGCGGCCGGCAATAGTAGGGGAATACAACTATGGAGGGTTTGACGGAAAAGACCGCACCATACAATCGGAAGATGCAACTATTTTCTATGACATTCCTAAGAATTTACCTCAAATACCGGGAAATCATTCAACATTTATGTGGCAATCTCAGAGTCTGTGGCTGATGACTCAAGCCGCTCGCTGGGGACAGATTAAAAAAGTGCCCAAAAATGCTGATGAATTAGCTAAAAAAGCTTGGAGAACCGACCTTTACCGCAAGATTGTGGCCGAAATGGCGATCGATTGTCCCAAGGAGGATTACCAAGTGGAACCTGCGGAACTTTTTATTGATAAAAAGGCATTCGATCCAAGCGATCCGGTGGGTTATTTGAATAGTTTTGAAATTAGAGCCAACCGCCCTCAATCTTTTTTTCAGTCTTAATTTCTCCAGTCTTGGGCGCAAAAGCTAAGGCAGAATCCCAAGTAGGATGCGGCACAAGCACCGGTGCTTAGGCCGCACCCTACATAATTAGGTTATGCGTGCAGCACCTTACCGCTTACACAACCAGAATCAGAATAAATTAAAATTAACCCTTTACAACTTTTTAGGAGAATACCGTGACTCAATCCACTTCTAAATCTACCCCAACCAACGACCAAGTTAACAGCCAATCAGAGTTTCTGGAAATAAACAATTTGTTCAAGTCCTACAAAAGTGCGGACGGCAAGGAATTTAGCGTTCTGGAAAATATCAACTTAAGTATTGGAGAAAACGAATTTATTTCGGTAATCGGTCACTCCGGGTGCGGCAAATCAACGCTGCTGAAAATAGTGGCAGGTTTGGAAAAACAAAGTGCGGGAATGGTGACACTTCAAGGCAAAGAAATTCGCAAACCGGGAGCCGAGCGCATGATGGTATTTCAGCACTACGGATTGCTACCGTGGCTGACGGTGCGGGAAAATATTCGGCTAGCAGTTGATGAAGTTTTGCAAAATCTCAGCCGCGCCGAGAAGATTAGCCTGGTCAACGAACACCTAGCAATGGTAAACTTAACAGCAGCAGCAGATAAATATCCCGATCAAATTTCAGGGGGCATGAAACAGCGGGTTGGGATTGCGCGAGCTTTGGCACTTCGTCCGAAGATGTTATTAATGGATGAACCGTTTGGAGCGCTCGATGCTCTGACTCGCGGCAAGTTGCAGAAACAGGTACTGGATATCTGGGAAAATCACAGACAAGCTGTAATGATGATTACCCACGATGTGGACGAAGCTATCTATATGTCCGATCGCATTGTGCTGATGACAAACGGCCCGGCGGCGACGATAGGGGAGATTTTGGCAGTGCCTTTTTCGCATCCGCGCGATCGCCAAGAGTTGCGGGAATCTCAGGAGTATTACGAACTTCGCAACTATGCTTTGAATTTTCTCGATCGCTACTTTACTCAAGACGAATAACAGCCAACGAACAGACAAAACAATTCACTTAACAGAGGTCAAGCCTGTGAATCTCAAAACAATCTTAGCCCGTTTTGAAAGTGCATTGGGATACCAAAACTTAGCGGAAGACATGGTGTTGCTGCCGGAGCCAAAAGTGCCTGTTTCTCAAAAATCAAAATCTACAAATTCGGCAAAAGCTATCAATTTTATTGTCGGTTACAACAATTCTCCCAAAAGTCAAACTGCACTGGATATTACCCTTTGGATGGCGCATCAAACTCGTTTAGTAACAACTAAAGAAGTCACGGTGCAAGTCGTCTACGTGCTCGACGAAGCGCCCAACAGTTACGGCGAAGATACTGGCAATTTTGCTGCGACAAATGCCGGGGCTGCGAAGCCAAAAAGGTCAGCTTTAGAGGAAATATCCGCCTTTCATTGTGCAGCGCCTGCGATCGTTTTACCCCCAGCCGAAATCCAATCGGCATCTCGGCGAACAACTTGGATCGAGCCGCCTTATTTCCGAGCAATTTTCGGTCAAAATAATCAGTACCAGGTAGCAGATATGTTACTGTGGCAAGCCCGCTGTTTGGCCCAAGAATGGCGCGGTTTATTCAAAGCTCATTTGTGCATCGGGCGGGTTGCTACAGAACTGAGAAATGTGGTAGAGTTAGAATCTGCAAACTTACTGTTTTTGGGGTGCAATTCTGGCAAACACCGGCTGATTAAGGAACTAGGTAATAATTTTCCATGCTGCGTGCTCGGGATTCCTCCGGCACTTACCTATCAGATGGAGTTTCAAGCTGAAGAAAGTTTGAGCAAGTTGCAGTTCACTACAGCTATATAGCAATCCTAAATGATTTGCTTGCATTATACGCGAGCAAGACGATCGCACTACAAGGATTCTGGTATCGATCGATTTTGCGACTGATTTAGGACTGCTATACCTGCAGGTTAAACTTGTTGAAACTCAGGCAAAACTTGTATATGTAAGGTGCGCCACAAGCACCCTACCGCTATAATTCGTGCGCCAAACTAGATCGAAACAGTCCAGGACGCATCAATACCATCAATACCAAAGAAACCGGGATTAAAGGCTATAACCTGTGTATTTTCGCCCATCAACCCGGTTTCTGCGTCCCTGACAGAACAAATTAAAAAGTGTTTCCTCGATCGAATTCCCAATTACGAGACAATTAGGACTTTTTTGATGATGGAGATTTTTAAGATTACCGTTAAGAAAAATTATCTGCATCCGATCGCAGACAGTTCGTTAACTAATTTTATCCTACCCCGACACACAGAGCGCAGGATGCGATCTATCGAGCGTCTCTCTTCCTCCGTCAAAGTCTCGTCAAAAATAGCTGCCATCAAACCGTAGCGATCGGCCAAAGTAATGTAGCCATTATAATTCACTTCGGCGAACAGCTCGCCCAAAGCAGATGGAATCAGGCTGACAGGAGTTTGCATAGAGATTGACTCTCAACTTGACGCTAGGGCGATCGCACTTTATCTGCAGTCACAGAGGGCGATCGCACTTTCATAGTTTCTATGTAAATCTCCTTAAAATCAGTGACACCAAACAGCCAAAACTTGTGACAGCAACCAACAGAATTTGTGAACTAAATCACATTCAATATGTGCAAATTATGCCGTCCTTTGCAGTTGCGTTAAAGCGCCAACAAAACAACTGCAAACTTAACTTTTTCTAAAGATTGTAAATCGGCACTTCTTCCACCGGTTCAGCCAACTCAAACTTAAACACCCGGGAATAGAAATAAAACTCCCCATCAAGAGTTCTCTTAATATTTTCAGCGCGGCGAAAACCGTGCTGTTCCCCCTCATAGGTAACGTAAGCAACCGGCAAACCTTTAGCTTTCAATATCTCTACCATCATTTCCGCTTGATTCGGCGGAACAACCTTATCTTCCAATCCTTGAAAAAAGATTACCGGACAAGATAAACGTTCAGCAGAATGAATCGGAGAACGTTCTACATACAAATCTTTGCGTTCTGGATAAGGCCCAATTAATCCATCGAGATAGCGCGCCTCAAACTTGTGAGTATCAGTAGCCAAAGCCTCCAAATCGCTAACCCCATAATAGCTAGCACCGGCCTTAAACACATCCCGGAAGGTCAGAGCGCACAAAGTCGTGTACCCCCCTGCACTGCCACCGGCGATCGCCATTCTCTCGCCATCAGCCAAATTTTTTGCAGCTAAATATTTAGCACCATTAGCGCAATCATCAACATCAACAATTCCCCAACTATTTTGCAATCTTCTTCTGTATTCTCTACCGTAACCAGTGCTACCGCCGTAATTAACATCAAGCACAGCAAAACCGCGACTCGTCCAATATTGAATTCTCAAATTCATGCCGCTAGAAGTAGCAGCAGTTGGGCCGCCGTGACTTTTGACAACCAGTGGCGGTTTTTCACCCGCAGGTGCAGCAAAATCTTGATTTTTCGGGGGATAGAAAAAGCCGAAAGCAGTCATACCGTTTTCCGTGGGAAACTCTAGCATTTCCGGTACAGAAAGATAACCAGAATCGATACTTAAATCGCTCGATTTTCGTAAAATTTTCCGTTCGCCACTTGCTAAATTTAATTTAACAATAGCAGTAGATTCAGTAGGCGAACCCGCCAGAAAAACCACAGTTTCTCCCCGCGCTTTCACCGACGAAATATCAGTATAAGGCAGCTCAATTGTTGTTAGCTGCTTTGTCGCCAAATCGAGACTGGCTAAATGCCACTTACCTTGCTGAGTGTAGGTACAAATAATTTTGCTTTCGGAAACCACCGCATAGGTAGACATTCCAAAAACCCACTGAGGAAGACCGAATTCAGCCGCCATTTCACACAGAGGTTCGACTTCTGGTTTTTCTTGCAAGCTGAGATTAACAGTTCTGTAAAAATTCCACCAGTTCGACTTGTCAGAAACAAAATACAAAACTCCATCGGGCGACCATTCCGGTTGAAAAATCGACTCGTCAGCGCCACCAGCTACTAAATATTTTTCGCCCAAAGAACCGCCACTCTTAATTTCTGCTACCCACAATTCTGTCCCATCCCACGGCATATTTGGATGGTTCCAAGAAATCCAGGAAAGTCGAGAACCATCGGGACTCAAACGAGGAGAAGCATAAAAATCGTTACCTTGAGTTAAGATTTGAATATCTTCGCCGTTATCTAAATTAATGCTAACAATAGTGTTGACAGATTCCCCCTCACCGGCACCGTCTTCGCGCACGCAAATCAAGCGATTTCTTTGCAGGTCAACAATCATATCTGCGTAGCAATTCTTAGCAGCAGGTGTGAGAGGTTCTGGTTGAGAATCTAATGCTTGACAATAAATACGTTGGTCGGCAAAATGAGAGAAATACACCACACCGCCGGCTACTGCAAACGAACCGCCGCCGTATTCGTGAACGCGAGTGCGAACGTTGAAAGGCTGGGGCGTTAAATCAGTTATTTTACCGTCTGGAGTGCGCCGCACAATGACACTTCTACCGCCTTCCGACGGTCGTCCTTCTACCCAGTAAATATCCGATTCGTCCATAGCAATTTGTCCGAGTCCGACAGTTCCCGAAACAATTAAATCTGAGGTGATGGGAGATTTCCAAGAACCGTAAGGCGATGTGGTATTCATAAAGTAGAGACAGTTGTGTTTTGAGAACGAAAAAATTAATATAGCAGTTTTAAATCTGATGAAATAGAGGACGCGGTAATGCTGTTTTTCTACCCGACTCTGTACTTCAGTCAACTCAAAACCGCTATCTTGGTATTTTACCAGAAATAATTGGTTTAAAGCCTCTCCTTTTTAAGGAGAAATTAAAAGAAGACTGTTCGTTAGGGGCATTTTCTTCCTTCCAGTTAGAGGTTGCTCTCATCTGTTTGCTGTCAATCAAACAAAATATTTTTGAGAAAGCATACACAACTGCGATCGCCCGGAATAATCAGTTAGGTGCGAAAATAAAAATGGTAAATTGGGGCTTGCTGTGCGGCACCCACCGCAGATGAGTTACTTTGTTATGTTTTTGATCACTCGTTCGAGTGAATTTGCTTCTTGAGTTTTGCCTTGCTTTTTCAATAAATCTCTGGCTTTTTTAAATGATTCTACTGCATCTGATATTTTATCTTGTGCGTAGAGGACTTGCCCAAACATATAATGAAATTCTGGGACATTCGGTTTGAGACGAATTGCGGTTTGAAAATTGGGAACTGCTTCTTCTAGTTTGTTTTGATTGGCTAGAAGGCTACCTAAGTTAGCGTAAGCTTCGGCTAAATTAGGGTCGATTTGAATTGCTCTGCGAAAGGCTGCTTCTGCACCTTCTGTATCTTGTTTGGCAGCCAAACTTAAGCCTTGCTGAAAATATTCATTGGCTCCTGTATTTTGAACTAAGATATTTTTTACAGGTGATTCTGCCCGCACTGGCAAAGAAATGTTTGCAGCACAAACTAAAGCTACTGTCAACAGGCTGGTGCTGGCCGTCACACCTAAAAATCTATCTTTTTTGTATCCGCTTAACATTGGCAATCAACCTTATTTTTCAAGCTATAAAATGTTGGTTAGAGGGTTTAATCAGTCTCTTCTAAAAATGTTTGTACTCGACCGTTAGGTCTCAAAACTACTCGGATTTTCGGGATTTTTCCGTTGGAAACGGGAGAAACAAAGGGCTCGCCGACTAAGGGCATATTAACTTGTTCGATATTATCGGATGCTGCTTTTCCCATCGGCACAATAGTTTTAATTGACCCGTTTTCGTCGATCTGCAGGCTGTATTCCAAAGTTTGTTCCATTCCTTCGGTCGGCTTCCAGCGTTCTTCAAAGTAAGTTCTAGCTTCTGAAACTTGAGGAATTGTATCAAATAAAGTGCGATTTTTTTTGCTCGCTGCTGCTTGATTGTTGTCTGCGGACTCGGCTTGGGGTTGGGTGTCCTCAAGGGGTGGGAGTTCGGTACTGGCGGGGGGGA
>NZ_JAUBTN010000088.1:0-20209 GCF_036705055.1 Microcoleus sp. CZ3-B2
TACTGACTACTGACTACTGACTACTGACTACTGACTACTGACTACTGACTACTGACTACTGACTACTGACTACTGACCATTTTTAGAATATCTTGCTGGACTTTTTCCGGGGATCGATCGCCGTTGATAGTTAACAGTTTGTTGCGATACTCGTAATACTCTAAGATAGGAATAGTGCGTTCCTCGAACAAATCTAGCCGGCGGTGTAAAATTTCTGGCTCGTCGTCCGATCGATCGCGTTCGATCGATCGACTCAACAACACCTCATTGGGCACTTTCAGCCAAACTGCCCAATCTAGCTCTTGTGCCAAATCAGAGAGCAAAAAATCCAATTCCTCAGCTTGAAAAGCCGTTCGCGGATAGCCCTCCAACACCCAGCCATTAAACACATCCCACAGCAGCAGTCGGCGGCGAAAGAATTGAATCATAGTTGTGTCGGGAACTAATTCCCCTTTTTCAACATAAGACACCGCCAACTTGCCCAAATCTGTTTCATCTGCGATCGCCTCCCGTAGAATGTCCCCCACAGCCAGCAAAGGAAGGCTCAAATTGCTGCAAAGTAGTTCAGCCTGAGTTCCCTTTCCCGCTCCTGGCCCTCCCAGAATCACCACTCTCACAGTCTCTGCTCCTAGTGCCGCGACATTCAAATTCTACGCGATGTTTACCTTTTTTTGACAATCTTGGACTCACCAAGACTGCCATCCACCGGGTTTTTCGCCCTATAACCGTATCCCTCTGGCGATCCCGGCCGTAGTTGAGTAAAAAACCTGTTTGTGCCTCAGCGATCGATCGAGTTCAAAAAAGCTCACAAACGACTGCGACTGCGACTAGCTTTTGACTAATTGTACATTTAGCGTTCGATCCGATGTGCGATCGGTCAAGTCACTATATATTGTTAAGCAGGCTCGATCGAACCCAATATCGGAACCGCCGTCAAAACTTAGTTACGATTAAACAATATTGCATAACTCCTCCATTAATACATAAACTGCAGATGTCAGGCAGATGCAACACAGATATACGCAGATAATTTCAGATAATTTGTGAATGAGTACAAGAGGTATATTATTGCTTAATTCCTGCCTTTAGCCCCTGCTTCCGACTTTCTTATTCCTTCTTCCTACAAATCTCGGCGCGACAGCAGAAACCAGATCCCGCCCAAACCCAAAACACCGCACAAAACCCCACCTTCCCACCCAAAAATAGTCCCTCCCGGCAAATGTCCAGGCATTGCCTTAGAAGTAAAATTCAATTCAGTATAATATACCCACTCACCGTTAACCCGCCACCCCACCCGATCGCCAAATTTATCCCAAACAGTAGCATCATAAACACCCGGCTTTCCTCCCAACTTTAGCCACAATTTTTTTTGCACAGAAAAGCCGAACCTGCGGTGACTGTACCTAACCCAAAGTTTGTCAATCGTCTCTAAATCCTTAACGGGAAACTTCCTAATATCTTCCTCGCTCAAATAACCAGTAGAAACTTGCTCCATCGCCTCCAGCATTTTCACAGAAGTTTCTTCATCAGCATCCCGCCAATTTTTAGCAGCAAGCAGCCTTTCCAAGTGAGAATAATCAATACCTTTTTCTGACTCTAAGTTGACAGAAACTAGCGGAGTATCAGTCACGGGCTGAGTCGAAAATGAAGGACTGAGAACTGTTGCTTGCTGCAAATTAACCAGTCCTGGTACCACAACAATAGGAGGTTTAATAACTTCCAAAACTTGCGGAGCAGACTTATAGCGGTCTTTGACATATTCCTGAATCAATTTATCCAAAATCTGACTTAAATCCTGGCTAATTTTTGTTCCTTTCGGCAAAGCCTCCCTCCAAAGCCAGCGACCTTCGAGCGGATCGTAAAGGTCATCGTGAATGTCGCCGTAGATATCCAAATAAGGCATAACAGAAGTCAGCAAACGAATGCAAGTCACTCCTAAACTGTAAAGGTCACTAGCAGGAACAGCCCTACCGTGACGCTGTTCTAGAGCCGCGTAACCTGGAGTTCCTAACTTGGTTCCAGCCTTGGTAGGAGCCTCAGCTACTACCTGTTTGGAAACCCCAAAATCTATCAGCACGAATTTGCGATCGCGATTTCGCCGGATCACGTTCTCAGGCTTAATATCCCGATGAATTACATTACGCTCGTGAACAAAATTCAGCACAGGTAACAAATCTAACAGCAGTTCCCTTGTCTTAGTTTCGCTATAAGCACCATATTTTTCTAACTCATCCTTTAAATTATTGCCATCAATAAACTCTTGCACCAAATACAAGCGCCCATCTTCCTCAAAATAAGAAATTAACTGAGGAATTTGTGGGTGTTTCAGTTCGTAAAGCCGCCTTGCTTCTTGTTCAAACAGTCGGACATACTTTTTGAAATGAGCAGGTTTTCGCTGAAAATCTAGAGGTGGCGATAACTGTTTTATAACGCACAATTCCTCAAATTTTCCATGATTTACCGCTCTAAAAGTTCTACCAAATCCTCCATCGCGTAGTGGCTCAGTAGCTGCATAAAGGTCTTTTAGCAGCAGCTTTGAACCACAATTAAGACAATACTTTGTGCCTGGTGGGTTCTGACGCTTTTCTCTTGGGCAATCGAGATTAAGGCAGTATGTCATATATTAAAAAAAATGCGAAAAATTATACTCGGGGTGTAATTTTATTCAATAGTCCGATCGCGAGTTGGTTTTTGTGGAGGCGAGACTGGGCACCTTAGTATAGCTGCAGCCACCGTCGCCCTCGGGATCGCTCTCGCCAGACTGCCCCTAAGCAAGTATAACTCTCTTGATGGTTTGACCTCAAACTCGAAGTCCAAATCTAATCCTAAACTTCGATCGGCTCAATACATTTGATTTAGCGGTCAAATAGCCAGCAGATTTAACAAAAATAGTAATTTATTACCCAGCCAGTTAGTTTTGCAAGGCCGAAAACACAACTTAGGATTCTGCCTGAGATATAATTTTATTGCCAGAGAGAAGCAGACTAACCGCAGGTGTCGCTGTCCTCAAGTTCGTTAGCGAAGCCCTCGAAGAGGATCGACCTCAACCTTTATCCAGTATAAAATTTTACCAAAGCCCTGCCAAATCAACCATCCCAAACTCCCTAACTCTCCCTACATTAAAATAAATATTGGCTGGCTCGATCGCACTCGGATTGCGCGATCGACAATTAGCCAGTTTAAGCTGCTGTTTTTTTTCAGCTATTACCACCTAAATTTATTGCGTTCGGTCTACTTAATTAGGAACTGACAGTGACACCCAAACTACCGCCATCTAAAACTCCCGCCACCCCCAAAAAATTAGCAAAAATTCCCTGGTTCGAGCGGTTCATGGCACTCGTCGCCATCGGAAATTTCAGTCTAGTATTATTTGACATAACTTACATACCGTGGCGTGATTTTTACTTCCGGCAACTACCAGTTATTACCAAAATATACGACCCATTTAAAGGAATTAAACCGCACCGAGACACCAAGAAATATCTAGAAACTTTAGAAGAATTAAAAATTCTAGTAGTGCAAACAGGCTTGCAATCTCCCCAAGTAGCAGCCAAATTGCAGGAAATAAACAATCTGACCGCAAAAATGATCGACGAAGATCCCTTTCGAGTAGCATCAAAAAGCGGTGCCCTAGAAAAAATCAAAGACCGGATGCGCGATCGCGCCCCGAATCCGCAAGACTCCGCCAAACAATCATTCACAACATTCTGGAGTCAAAACTATTTAAACAAAAAAGGCTGGCAACAAGAAATCACTTGGTTTGATGCCAAAATTAAGCCGTTAATCGCCACCAACTATTACCGGACGATGGGAGAAAACGGCGAATTTACTGACAACTTCTGGCAAATCGACCTGCCATTTATGGCTTTATTCGCGATCGAATTTCTAGCCCGCACCTACTTCATCAGCCGCCGACACCGCAGCGTCACTTGGCGATCGGCCATGCTTTGGCGGTGGTACGACATCTTCCTGTTCCTCCCGTTCTGGCGCCTGTTGCGAATATTGCCCGTCACAATTCGCATCCACCAAGCCAAAATGCCGGATCTTCAACCCATACGCACCCAAATCAGCCGAGGTTTCGTCGCCAACTTCGCCCAAGAATTGACCGAAGTAGTAGTAATTCAGCTCATCAACCAGATGCAACAATCTATTACCACAGGCGAACTAGCTCGTCAACTATTTCAATCCCCAAAACAGCAATATTTAGACATCAACAATATCAACGAAATAGAAGCGATCGCCACCCATCTAGTCCAAATCACCGTCTACAAAGTCCTGCCCCAACTCCAGCCAGACTTAGAAGCCCTCCTGGGCTACAATATAGAATTATTTCTCAAACAATCCCCCCTCTATCAAGGATGGAAGCAAGTGCCCGGATTGGGAAACCTCCCCGCACAGCTAGCAGAGCAATTAGTTGCAGAGCTATCCAAATTAGTCACCCTCGGCCCCCAAGATGCCTACGAAGCCTTTAAAACCGCCAGCGAAGACCCCGTAGGCACTAAACTCTCAAGCCAGCTAGTCCAACATTTCGGCCAAGCTTTAGGAGCCGAACTCCAACAGCAGCAAACCTGGCAAGAAATACAACTGCTGCTGTCCGACTTCCTAGAAGAGTTCAAAATCAACTACATCCAGCGGTTGAGCGATGAAGACTTCGAGAAAATTTTAGAGCAAGCTAAGGAACTGCAGCGGATAGCCCCCCGTTAAGCTAACGGATGTTGGGGGAAGAAGTCATTAGTCATTAGTCATCAGTCATTAGTCAGAAGCAAAATAGAATCTTTTTCCCTCTCTCCCCCTCTCCCCCTCTCTCCCTCTCTCCCCCTCTCTCCCTCTCCCCGACACTCGCTCCGACAGTCTCGCCAGCGCGATCGATTTGTCACCGGACGGGCGATCGAGCTAAACTGAAAACTGAGGTCAACTTCGATCGGAGACAGCCCTCAAACTTCTTGGAAGAAACTGTTTCACCTAGGAGTGGGTCAAGCCCACTTTTTTTGTTGCGTTAGTCGCAGCCAAACAACTTAGGGCATCACACCTGCAAGCTGAAGACTTGCCGGCCGCGGGCGACGCAACAAAGTCATCCGTCGGCTAGAACACAGAAAGTAGAAGGCAGAATTTAAACCCCACAAGCTCATCCTCGGGCTTGAAAATCTGACATCTTTTTCTTCATTCCACAAATCAACTTGAGGGTAAAAACCCTCAGATATTGCGGTCAAAAATCAGGTCGGTCGATTTGAGATTTTCCATTTTCGATTTGAGATTTACTCCACAGATTAATCTGGGAGCCAAAACTTGAGTCTAAAATTTTTGGCTCTCCCCGACAGCAGTTGGGAGCCGATCTCGGTTTTTTGGGCGGGATCGAAGCAAAGCAATCTCAATAACTGATTTTTCCTTACCGTTTCCGAGTTCAGGAGTTTTAACTTAAGTATTCGATATGACTCATCCCCTAATCCCACAAATCATTGACTTAGCTACCCCCGTTGCGGAAACACTGGGATTGGAAGTAGTGGGAGCAGTGTTTCACACCAACCAAAATCCTCCCGTCTTGCGGGTAGACATCCGCAACCTCCAGCAAGACACCGGTTTAGCCGACTGCCAGCGGATGAGCACAGCCCTCGAAGCCGAGTTAGACGCAACCGACATCATCCCCGACGCCTACGTGCTAGAGATTTCCAGTCCCGGAATATCCCGATTGCTCAGCAGCGATCGAGAATTCATTACCTTTAAAGGCTTCCCAGTGACAGTCAAAGCCACCGAACCAGACTCGCGAATCAAAGAGTGGAAAGGACTACTGGTAGGTCGGGATGAAACAGCGGTTTATCTCAATCTAAAAGGGCGACAGGTTAAAGTTCCCCGCCCTCAAATTGCGCGAGTTGAACTAGACGAAGGAAAGGAGCAGTAAAGGTAAATTTTGAGTTTTGAGTTTTGGGCTCTCGGGGCGGTGCCTGTGAGTGTCCGCCAGATTTGAGATTTTAGATTGCCTCGCAGTAAGCTGAAAATGCTTCGCTGCGAGTTAATTTTTAAGAATCAAATCGAGAGCCGCGGGTTGAGTTGGCACAACAAATAAATTGTGACAACACCGAATTTACCTAACCCTATTTTGGGAACTCATAAATCATCACCCCTCAATTCCTATCAAAACTCACCAATTATCTTTTCGCGATTACCAGTTACGTATTGTCACAGTAAAAAAGGAGTGTTTTATATGTCAATGGTTCCCCTACCCGGACTCAAAGAAATGGTCGAAGGTATTAGCAAAGAGCGAAATTTACCCAAACACGCCGTCCAAGCAGCCTTGCGAGAAGCCCTGCTCAAAGGATACGAACGCTACCGCCGCACCCAAAAACTAGACCACTTCAGCGAAGAATACTTCGATAATTTTGATGTTGAACTGGACGCAGAACAAGAAGGTTTCCGCGTTTTGGCAAACAAAACTATTGTAGAAGAAGTCGAAAATCCCGATCACGAAATATCACTTTTGGAAGTGCAAGAAGTAGCCACAGAAGCTCAGCCGGGGAGCATCGTACTCGTAGACGTAACACCAAATCAAAAAGAATTTGGTCGCATGGCAGCCATTCAGACCAAACAAGTTCTTGCTCAAAAACTGCGCGACCAACAGCGCAAAATGATTCAAGAAGAGTTTAAAGATTTAGAAGAAACTGTTCTTCAAGCAAGAGTGATCAGGTTTGAGAGGCAGTCGGTAATTTTAGCAGTCACCAGCAGTTTCGGTCAGCCGGAAGTAGATGCCGAACTCCCCAAGCGCGAACAGTTGCCCAACGACAATTACCGGGCCAACGCTACTTTCAAGGTTTATCTCAAAAAGGTAGGCGAAGGCTCCACGAGAGGGCCGCAGTTACTTGTTTCTAGAGCAGATGCAGGTTTGGTGGTTTACCTGTTTGCTAACGAAGTACCAGAAATAGAAGACGGGGTGGTGAGGATTGTCGCCGTAGCCAGGGAGGCAAATCCGCCATCCCGGCACGTCGGCCCTCGGACTAAAATAGCAGTTGATACGCTAGATCGCGATGTAGACCCGGTAGGAGCCTGCATCGGAGCGCGGGGATCGCGGATTCAGGTAGTAGTCAACGAATTGCGCGGCGAAAAAATAGACGTGATCCGCTGGTCTCCAGATCCGGCCACCTATATCGCTAACGCTCTTAGTCCTGCTAGAGTAGATGAAGTGCGTTTGGTTGCCCCAGAAGGCAGGCGAGCTCACATTTTGGTCGCTGAAGACCAACTGAGTCTTGCCATAGGCAAAGAAGGTCAGAACGTCCGCCTCGCAGCCCGCCTGACAGGTTGGAAAATCGATATCAAAGATATTGCTAAGTACGATCGCGAGGCCGAAGACATCAAATTGGCAGCAGAAGCTACCAGGCTGGAAGAAGAAGAAGTAGCAGGAGACTACTACGAAGACGAAGACGAAGCATCAGGCTTCGACGGCGAGGCGGAAGCCGCAGAATTGGCAGCAGAAAAGGCAGCAACGGACGAAACCGCAGCCCCAGTCTAAAAACTGTGCTCTTGACCAAGATTTTTCCGCACGGGAGACAAGGAGAACTTGTCCCCCTCGGACACTATCCTCCTCTTCTCCCCCCTCTCCCCTTCTCACTTTGATGAAACCGAACTACCGGTGTTGTGCAAGTTGTCGAAAAATAGCTCCAAAGGAAGCTTTTTGGCGAGTAGTCAGGGTCTATCCTTCTCATCAGGTACAATTAGATCGCGGCTTCGGTCGTTCCGCTTACCTTTGTCGGGCGAGCGAATGCCTGAAAGCAGCTCAGAAAAAAAATCGACTTGGGCGATCGCTCAAAGCGCCTGTGTCTGACGAACTGTACCAAACACTTTGGCAGCTTTTAGACACATCTGACTGTACATTTGACTCGGGTTCAACCGGGCGAAAAACCGACAAGAGTTCGGTATCGACTGTATAATAAACCCTCGCGAGCAGCACGCGCCAGTAAATACTGGTAGCGCCAGCTCTACAACCTCAATCCGATCGGCCCACCAGTCTGGAAAGATTTGTGTCAGATTAGATAAGGGTAGGGTACTAGCAGAGGTATCCTCAAGGTGGAAAAGCTAACTTAGAAGCTTGAAAAAGTGGCAGTTGCCAAAAAAAAATCAGACTTCGACAGTTGCCACTTTCCCAAAAAAACTTGAAAATTATCTCAAGGCAGACTTCAGCGAGCTGCATCTTTTAGATAAAATTACCTCCCTGAGTACCAAAACCCCGATTCCTGACACTGAATCAATCACAGCGAATGATGTCGTCATTAGAACAAAGAATCAAAATGTAAAAACTGGTTGGCACAAAAGAGGGCAGAGTGGATGAACAACGGCAAAGTAAGAATTTACGAATTATCACGGGAACTAAATTTGGATAATAAAGACATCTTGGCAGTTTGCGAGCGGCTCAATATTTCAGTCAAGAGCCACAGCAGCACAATTACAGAATCAGAAGCAGAACGAATTCGCAAAACGGCGGAAAAATACGTAGCCAGCAGCCACTCTTCCCCCGGCAAGCCAGCTCCTACCGAAAGAGCAGCAGCGCCATCAAAAGAGTCTGGCCCTCACCCTAACGACCAACAAAAAAAGCAGCAAATTTTAGAAATACGCAGTCCAAAAGTACGGCCGGCTGGTGATTCCTCCCAGCAGGCGGGCAACGAGGAGCAAAAAAACGAGCCTGGTGCTACCGTGGCAACTCCTCCCAAATCGCCTGCCGCCGGGCAACTCCAGCCCCCCGCTAAACCAAATATCAATCGACCGGTGCTGTCGAAGCCAAATGTCTCTGGCTCGGGAGCAACTTCGGAAACAGATTCAGAAACAGCTTCAGAAACAGTAGGTGCGATCGCCCCGGAAACAACCGCCCAGGATCGAGCACCTGCGGCACCTGCGACAGCTCAACCGCCGTCGTCCAAGGCACCCGATCGTACCCCGCGCCAGCCAGCCACTCCCCCAGCAGCACCGGGGGCAAAACTCACGTCGCCACCAGTCAGAGCGACGGCGGAGTCGGCAACGCGCACCCCACAAAGTCTGGGAAACAAGCCGGTACTAAAACTTGCCAGAACCGAGCAAGAGCAATCACAACAGACAGAAAATCTGGAAGCGCCGGCCAGACCGAGCCGCCCCAGCAGACCCGCACCGGGAGGTAGCGACGCCCAAAGACCTCGCCCTAGCGCTGGCGGCCCTGTTAAAACTGCACTTGCCGATCGACCGCAGCCCGGTGGCCCGCGCCGGAGCCTAGCGCCCGTAACGTCAGCAGGAGGGCTCCGAAGCCGAGGTGGTGACACCGGAGCCGCAGGGGATGACACTGATGAGAATGAAGAAGATACGCCGTTGCTGGATACTCTTCTGCTTCCCAAGCCGACACTTCCGCGTCCAGCCAAAAAGACATCGGTCATTTGGGAAGAAGATGATGACGAAAACTCAGATGCTGCCAAAGCTGCCAAAAAGGTCAAGCAGGCACGTTCTCGCCTCAAACCCATAGACGAGGATGACGATGACTTAGAAAATGGCTTGGATATGCCAGCGCCAGTTACCGTCAGCCTGTCCTTAGCCCGCCCAGCTAAAGCAAAGGGACAAGCAGCACCAAAGTCAACACCAACTCCGGGCGCACCGGGAAGCAGCGGCAAAAACAAAAGACCGGGCCCTTCTCACGATAAAAGTTCTTCTGGTTCTTCTGGGGGACGCGGCAGCCGGGGCAAAACAGCCGAAGCTAAGGTAGAACGTCCAGAAAAGCTGCTGCTGAGCAGACCGATGACCGTTCAAGAACTAGCAGTTACTTTGGCTGTTCCCGAAACCGAAATTATTAAACGGTTGTTCTCAAGAGGCATTGCGGTCAACATTACCGAAACCCTAGATATTTCAGCGGTGAGAACGGTAGCCGAAGAAATGGGTGTAGAGGTAGAAACTCCCGAAAAAGTAGCCCCAGCCCTCAAAGTCATCGAGATGATCGATGAAGCAGATTTGGAATACCTCGAGCGCCGTCCGCCAGTGGTAACGATTATGGGTCACGTGGATCACGGCAAAACAACCTTGCTCGACTCGATCCGCAAAACAAAGGTGGCTCAGGGAGAAGCTGGGGGAATTACCCAGCACATCGGCGCTTACCACGTAGATGTGGTACACGAAGGCAAGAGCCAGCAGGTGGTGTTTTTGGATACGCCCGGTCACGAAGCCTTTACAGCAATGCGGGCTCGGGGAACGCGGGTTACGGACATCGCTATCTTGGTGGTGGCGGCGGACGATGGCGTGCGTCCTCAGACAATTGAAGCGATCAGCCACGCGAAAGCCGCGAAAGTGCCAATTGTCGTGGCTATTAATAAAGTAGACAAGGAGGGCGCTCAGCCGGAACGGGTGAAGCAAGAGCTGACTGAGTACGGCTTGGTCGCAGATGACTGGGGCGGCGATATTACAATGGTTCCCGTCAGCGCGATTAAGGGGGAAAACCTGGATACCCTGTTGGAAATGATTCTGACAGTGGCAGAAATGGAAGACCTCAACGCTAACCCGAACCGACCGGCTAAGGGTACTGTGATTGAAGCTCACCTCGATAAGGCAAGGGGGCCTGTGGCAACCCTGCTGGTGCAGAACGGCACTCTGCGAGTGGGCGATATTGTGGTCGCAGGCTCGGCTCTGGGTAAGGTGCGGGCAATGATCGATGACCGGGGCGATCGCGTAGACCAAGCAAGTCCATCCTTCGCGGTGGAAGTGCTGGGGCTGCGGGATGTACCTCGCGCCGGAGATGAGTTTGATGTCTTCGGAAACGAAAAAGAAGCAGCGGCGATCGCCAGCGGAAGAGCTACCTTCCAACGAGATTCTCGCCTGCTCCAAGGTGGCCGGATCAGCCTCAGCGGCTTCTCTCAACAAGCTAAGGAAGGCGTTCTCAAGGAACTCAACTTGATCTTGAAGGCAGATGTCCAAGGCTCCCTCGAAGCAATTGTCGGCTCTCTGACTGAACTTCCTCAAAAAGAAGTTCAACTCCGACTGCTGCTGTCTGCTCCTGGGGAAATCACAGAAACGGATATTGACCTCGCTGCAGCCAGTAATGCTGTAATTATCGGGTTCAATACTACTCTCGCCACCGGCGCTCGCCAAGCGGCCGACCAAGCGGGCGTAGACGTGCGGGAATACGGCATCATCTATAACCTCTTGGATGATATTCAAGGGGCGATGGAAGGTCTGCTGGAACCAGAACTGGTGGAAGAACCTCTGGGTAAGGTGGAAGTGCGCGCTGTCTTTGCGATCGGTCGTGGGGCTGTCGCTGGCTGTTACGTACTCGAAGGCAAGGTCATCCGCAACTGTAAGGTGCGGGTACGCCGGGGCAACAATATCGTTTACGAAGGTATCCTCGACTCGCTCAAGCGGATGAAGGAAGATGCTAAGGAAGTCAATACTGGCTACGAATGCGGCATTTCCTTGAGCGGCTTTAGCGACTGGGCCGAAGGCGATATTATTGAAGCCTACCGCATGGTTACTAAGCGCCGGACTCTATCTCAATAGTTTTGAGTGGTGAGTTTTGAGTTGGAAGAGAAGTTTTGAGTCCAGGTAACTAAATTGCCGATCGCTCGAAACTATTCTCTTCAACTCAATACTCCCAAACTAGATTTCTGGCATAAATCTTTAATGCGAGCCGATCGACCGCAGATGCTATTGGGATAAACACAGATCAACGCAGATTCATTTCAAAATACGTTTGTGAATCAGTCCAAGAAGTCTACTATTCACTCACAAGTTTGGTTTTTAACTCAAAATTTAAAATTCACCCACTCAAATAAGACTTACAAAAAGTAACCGGATTGATTTTAAAAATCCTCGGTTTGACCGCTAGATATGTACTCCTCGCAACAGATTTTCACGGGAAGAGTGCATCCAAGATTGTAAAAACTCAAAATTGAAAACTCATAATTCATAACCAATAATTAATTAAAGTGCGTTCTTTTTGGTCAGAGCCTTTTTTATGGATTCACCTTTCTGGGGCGGCTGCACTGCCGATCTTCCTGGGACTGTGTTTGCTGGGACTCGCAGTGGGTTCTCCCGCGATTCCTGTGTGGTTAGAAGTGTTTTTAGTGGCTGTAGCAGGTATTGTTCCGGTGCTGTGGATGCAGTGGTTCCGCCCTTTTTATATTTTTAGTATTTTAGTAGTGGCTGTGAAACCGGACAAGTTAACTGATTTGCAGCAGCAGATTCTGACTCGATTTAAAACTAAATTAAATAAAGGAGTGGCTCTTTTTGTCGCTGTTTTGTTGGCAATAATTTTGTGGCATCTCTACCGATTGGCTCCCCTCGCTGCTGGCGTGGCTCCGTTTCCTCCTTCCTGGCGGTGGGCTGGATTGTTGTTGGCAGGTTCTGCTTTTTTAGCTAGCAATTTGTTTTTGCAGGTGTCTGCTAGTGTGATGGCGGTTTTGCTGACGCCGGAATCTCAATTTGCAGCGACAAAGCCTTATTTTTTACAAAAAATTAGGCATGATTTTACGATCGCACTTTGGCAAGTCGATCGACTTTTGCCGACTTTTGCGGTCGAGATAACTGTCACGGAAGCTGCACCCGGAGAGTCAAGCAATCCGCCACCGACAATTGGGAATTCGCCAGCCGGCAGTATTGTCAACCCACAACTTTCTGACACCAACGGCGTTACCTCCCTACCCCAACAGTCGATCGAAAAGTGAAATGAAAAATTAAACTCGAAATAATTGTAATTTAAGCTACTTTACCTTCGACAGATGTATGCTGTAAAAAAAAATAAGTAATGGCTCTGTTCTGATTGAGATTATTAATAATTTTAATATTTAATTTTAAATCACAGATTATAGATATTTTAGGTTGGCTATTTCCAGAGAAGAATCTATAATAGAGAAAGTCAAGGTAAGCTTTCAATCCCTACAGGGGATTAAAACAGAGGTATAACAATATGGCGAATTATTCACCGATCGCACAACAACCTCAAGCAGCAGAGCCGATCGAGCTGTGCGAAGATTCTGAAATCTGGGGCAGTCTCAAATCTGCGATCGGCGCAAGTTCAGGATTTCAACGCTGGCAGCTAGAACTCAATTTTGAGAGCAAGCAGAAAAATGCCAGCATCGATCAACAGGTGCGATCCTATCTACGAGAAACTTTAGCAACTTTGGCTTACTGAGCGCCCTCAAACCAAAGATGGTCAAGGTTTGTGAATTTTACAGGCAAAGAAAGCAGGCATCCCCTCCAATCTGCGAAGTAAGTGCCGCAAGCGATCGCAGCAACTTCGGACATCAAATTGCAGGGGACACTATTTTTGCTTACTGAGTCGGAATTAATTTCCGCATCCTACTTCTACACCCTCTCAGAAAAATCCAGATAAAATTAGCCTGAAACCCTGATACAAAGCGACTGCGACTGCTATCTATTTATGTGTCTGTTGCCGCAACTCTTTATAATAGGACGGAGGCAAAAGAAAATTCACAGTGCGGTTCTAGGGGTATATCAAACCGTCAACATAACCAGATTACAAATCTTTTGCACCGTAGATTCTATTAAATACGACACAACCAGAGTTTAGGAAAATGCGCTTAGTCATAGTTCAGTATGCCGGCGATTACGCAAAAACCTTTCAGCATCTGGCCCAAGGGGGAAGCGAAACATACTACGCTCAAAAATATTCTGTTGATGCCGTTACTGAGATGGCAAAACGACCGGAGGCTGAGTCAGTAACGGTTATGTGCTGCATGACACCAGAATTTAACGATCGGGTTCTAGAAAACTGCGTGCGGGCGATCGGTTGCGGATTTAATTACAAAGTTGATTCCAAAAAATTGATAGAATTAATTGCCGAGTAAAATCCGACTCATTTAGTCCTGCGGACGGTTATTCCCGACATTTTTAATTTTGCAATTGAAAATACAATTAGAACCATAGCTGTATTTGCCGAATCTATTGCAACAAAAAGCTGGCGCGATAAGTGCCGCAACTATTTCCTGACCAATTTTTTGAATAACAAGCAAATAGAATGGGTTGGGACTTACGGCATTACTTCATCTTTATTGTTCAAAGAAATTGGAGTAAAACCAGATCAAATAATTCCTTGGGACTTTCTCTTAGATACCAATCCCGGCTCTTTGTCGCCGAAAGAAATCCCTGCAGATCTCAAAAAAATGAAACTGTTTTACGCTGGTTCGTGAGTACAAAGTAAGGGAGTTGGCGATATATTAAGAGCCGTACCAAAGTTAAAAGAGCGGAATATATCAGTTCACTTAAAAATGGCAGGTAAAGGGGAAGAAGAGTTTTTTACCCGGCGAGTTGAAGAGTTGCAAATTAAAGATTATGTAGAATTTCGGGGACTGGTGCCAACTCATACTTTAGAACCTTTAATGAGAGAATCCGATATCGTGCTAGTTACTAGCAGGCACGAATATCCCGAAGGCTTTCCCCTGACAATTCAGCACGCTTTACGCACTAGAACACCGATAGTAGCTTCGGATCACCCGATGTTTAAAACCCACTTGAAGCATGGCGTTAATTCCATGATTTTCGAGGCGGGGAACTCTCAGGCTTTAGCCGAATGTATCGAAAATCTGGTTTCGGATTCAGGGCTTTATCACAATATTTCTGTCGCTTCTCACTCAACCTGGCATGACTTGCGCTTGCCTGTCAAATGGGCCGAATTGATCGATCGCTGGCTGGATGATTCCCCTGAAAGCAAACAGTGGTTGTTTGAAAACCGACTGGCTTCTGAATACTACAATCAAAAATCTAGTGAATGATTAATTCCAAAAATGCGATCGACCCACCAGCCAATTTCCCAGCCACAGCCCGAAACCGGAAGTAGCAACTAACAGGATAAATGTGTAGAGCCCGCGCCCAGTGGCGATCGACCTTTCGCCCACTACCATCCGCGCCACAACTCCAGCCACAATTCCGATCGCAGCCCAAGCCCCATAAACACTCTTAGATCCAGCAATCTCTAAGGCTTGCGTCAAAGCCCCGGAACCCTCCCCAGCCAAAACCCCCGCCCACGCCCCAATCCCCAGCCCGATCGCACCTCCAAGTCCGATGGGACTTCGGGAATTCATGGCGACTTCCGCCACCAGGCCGCAAGTCAAGCCCGCAATCCCCCAACCCACCGCAGCCGCCAACACCTGCTGCAAATCCCCAGCATCCGTGCCGATTCCAGCCATCAACCCCAACACTGTCGCCACTCCCGCAGCCCCCACAACTACAGCCACGGCCCGAGACTCCGCCTCAGAACTGGCGATCGCCCCCAAACCCGCCCCAACCGCCGCCCAGACAGCCCCCGTTACCATTCCTCCAGCCTGAAAACCGGCGATCGACCCCCCCACCGCCCCAGCCAAAACCAGTGCCGCCAGCCACACTTTAGGCGTTGCCGAACCCTCCGCCAGCAAAATCGCGGCCCACAGCCAATCCGCACCCCAGATTAAAGCTGACATCCACAGGGGGGCCTGATATTTTGTCAAAATGCAGCCCGTCACAGCGTAACTCGCCACGGCGATCGCCAGTGGGCCCCAAGGAAAAGTTAAATAGTTGTGAGATGCCTGCGGTTTGGAGTATTGAGTCGGAAACTCTTTTTTCCTTTTCTTTAGACTGTTTTGAACTCGCCGCGCTTTCCTCGCCGCGCTGCGCCCCGAAGGCTTTCTTCCCCGCTCGGTTTGCCTATTTTTAGTGGTAAATTGTTTCTTGCTTAAAGAGTTGTTTGGAGTTGAAACTTTTTGGGATGAGGCTTTGGGGCGGGTTTGACGGCGCTGGGAACCGTGCCTGCCGGCTGATTTTCCCGAACGCCTTCTCAGCGGCTTTTCCGGCGGTGCTGGGGGTGGCGCAGGCTGTGGCTGCTGAAACGGTTTGTCGATCGACTTCGATTCCGGCTGACTGAGAAACAACACCAACTCTTCGTAAGCTTGATTAATTTCTATTAATCTTTGTTCAGCTTTTTGTTGCAGGCGATCGCCAGGGGGCAACCGATCGGGATGCCACACAAACGCTAAATCCCTGTAAGCGCGTTTAATTTCTTCTAAGGAAGCTCCCGGCTCAATTTCGAGGATTTCGTAGCATCGATTAATGTCAGCCATAGGCTTCGATCGGCAGGTATTGGTAAATTTACGCGCGTGCGAAGCTATCCCGAGCGGGAATCGTACTTCTTATCTTTTAGCATTCTCAGGCAAGCTGCACAATCAGCCGATCGCGATCGAGAGTCAGTCGATTATAGATTGAGGACTTATGCCATGTCCGATCGATTACCACCATGACAAAAATGGATCGCGATATCGGTCAATCGAGGGGACATGATATTACGCAGAAAACCCGGTTTTTCGGAAAAATCCAAATTTTAGACTCCACTTCGGGCTCCGGTGAATCACTGCGCTGCAAGTAAATCTTCAATAGGAAAATCGAAAATTTCAAATCGACTGACTGATTTCATAAGGGTTTAGAGCTTTTTTGCGGTTGCGTTCGGTTTTGAAACAGGCATCACAACTGGCTACAATGAGAAAATACTTTCGTGCGATCGCAATCTGTGTCAGTGTCGGCAAATCAAGCTCCCACCTTCATCTTAGTTGACGGCCACTCCCTGGCCTTTCGTTCCTACTTCGCCTTCGCCAAAAGTCGAGACGGAGGCTTGCGAACAACCACAGGCATTCCCACCAGCGTCTGTTTTGGCTTTCTCAAGTCGCTGCTGGAAGTTATGGCCGCCCACGATCCCCAGTACATGGCGATCGCCTTTGACCTCGCCACGCCCACTTTTCGCCACGAAGCAGACGAAACTTACAAAGCAGGTCGTCCCGAAACCCCCGAAGATTTTATTCCCGATCTCAAAAACCTGCAAGAACTCCTCACCTATCTCAATTTGCCAGCAGTCACCGCTGAGGGCTACGAGGCGGACGATGTTTTGGGAACTTTAGCCAACAAAGCCAGCGCCGCCGGTTATGCGGTTAAAATCCTCACGGGCGATCGAGATTTGTTTCAATTAGTAGAAACCGACAAAAATATCAGCGTCTTGTATTTGAGTACCGACGAGCTCAGGCGATCGGGAAAAGGCAAATCTCAAGAATACGGCCCCGAACAAGTTAAAGAAAAACTCGGTATTTTGCCCGAACAAGTAATAGATTACAAAGCTTTGTGCGGCGACAAATCCGACAACATTCCCGGAGTCAGAGGCATCGGCGACAAAACCGCCCTGCAATTGCTAGAAGCTTACAATTCCCTCGACGGAATTTATGCAGCCATCGACGAGATTAAAGGCGCAACCAAGAAAAAGCTAGAAGAAGGCAAAGAAGCTGCCTATCATTCTCAGCGCATGGCGACAATTGTCCAAGATGTTCCCTTAGAAATCAACTTAGAAGATTGCCAGCTTATAGGTTTTGATGAATCAGCCTTGATTCCCATGCTGGAAAAGTTGGAATTCAAAACATTTTTAACCAAAGTTAAACAAATTCAAAAGCGGTTCGGCGGTGCGGAAAAAGAAAGTTCGGCAGCGGATTCTGTAACGGATTTAACGGATGTTCGGAGGGAAGGTTCGGCAGCGGATTCTGTAACGGATTTAACGGATGTTCGGAAAAAGGGAGAAGTTACAGTCTCTGAATTGCCTAACGCTGATAATTTAAATGATTTTTCCGCTGCAAGTTCTGAAATTTCAGAAGCAGACGAATTGTGGTTTTTTAGTGCGGCAGAAACCAAAGCTGCCCAGCAGAAAAACAAACTGCCAATCCAACCCCGAATCATTCAAACAATAGAACAGTTAAACGAATTAGTCCAACTGCTAGAAACCCACACCGACAAAAACTCGCCCGTGGCGTGGGATACCGAAACCACCGCCCTCGAACCGCGAGATGCCGAATTAGTCGGAATTGGCTGCTGTTGGGGAACCGGTGAAGAGGATGTCGCTTACATTCCCACGGGACACAAAACGGGTAAAAATTTGGACAAAGCCACGGCTTTAAACGCTTTGCGTCCGATTTTGGAAAGCGAAAATTATCCCAAGGCGCTGCAAAATGCTAAATTCGATCGCCTGATCCTGCGCTGTCAAGGAATCAAACTCGCTGGAGTCGTATTTGACACCATGCTAGCCAGTTACGTACTCAACCCAGAAACTAGCCACAGCCTCAGTGAATTGTCAAGGCACTACTTAGGCATTGTCGCAGAAAGCTACAAGGAATTAGTACCGAAAAACAAAACAATTGCTGACATCAGTATTGTAAAAGTAGCTGACTACTGCGGTATGGATGTTCACACCACGTTTGGGTTAGTAAGTAAACTTAGAGCAGAATTGGATAAAGCTGATGAAGCTAGCTTTTCCGGAAAAACTTTGGAGGATTTACTGCTGAAAGTAGAACAGCCTTTAGAACCAATTTTAGCAGAAATGGAATACTGCGGAATTCGCATTAATTCAGCTTATCTCAATACCCTCTCGCAAGAACTAGAAATAAAATTAGCCAAACTTGAAGAAAATACCTATGAAGCAGCGGGGAGAGAGTTCAACTTAGGTTCGCCCAAACAACTAAGCGAAATCTTGTTAGAAAAAATCCCCGAACAGTTTCAGAAAAAGTCTCGCAAAACAAAGACGGGATACTCTACAGATGCCGCTGTTTTGGATAAATTGCAAGGAGACCACCCGATTGTAGACGATTTATTAGAGTATCGAACATTATCCAAATTAAAATCAACCTATGTCGATGCTTTGCCGCAGTTAGTGCGTGCGGATACCGGGCGAGTACATACAGATTTTAACCAAGCTGCAACTGGTACGGGCCGGCTTTCTTCTTCCAATCCCAATTTACAAAATATTCCCATCCGCACCGAGTTTTCGCGGCAAATTCGCAAGGCTTTTTTACCGGAGTCTGGTTGGCTGATGGTGTCGGCTGACTATTCTCAAATTGAGTTGCGAATATTGGCTCATTTGAGTCAAGAACCGGTGTTGATTGAAGCTTACCAAAATAACCGAGATGTGCATACCGTAACGGCTCAACTGCTGTTTGAAAAAGAGGAAGTAACGCCGGATGAAAGACGGTTTGGGAAAACGATTAATTTTGGGGTAATCTATGGTATGGGGGCGATTAAGTTTGGGCGATCGATGGGCAAGTCTTCGGCAGACGGGAAAAAGTTTATTGAACGATTTAACGAGCGTTACAGTAAGGTTTTTGAATATTTGGAGCACGTAAAAAAAGAGGCGATCGCCCTAGGCTACGTTTCCACAATTCTCGGCCGCCGCCGCTATCTCAACTTCGAGAGCCCAACACTCGCTGAGTTTAAAAAAGAACGTCGCAACCCCGAAGACATTCACTCCAGCCTACTTAAGTCTCTCAATAGAAATGACGCCCAATCTTTGCGGGCTGCAGCCAACGCTCCCATTCAAGGCTCAAGTGCAGATATCATTAAACTTGCCATGATTGAGGTAGACAAAATTTTGCAAAACTATCAGGCGCGGCTGTTATTGCAAGTTCACGACGAATTAATCTTTGAAGTACCTCCCGATGAATGGGAAGAATTGCAGCCAAAAATTAGAACGGCGATGGAAAATGCTCTGCCACTTAGCGTACCGCTAATAGTTGACATCCACGCGGGGCAAAATTGGATGGAAACTAAATAAACAGAGAGAAATATGAACCCAACCAAAATCACCCTTTCTCCTAAAATCACCAGCTTAAGTGCACTTTTTCTGCTGTTCCTACTCTCCGGTTGTCCGCAAAAGCTACCGCCCAACAATTATGCTGTGAAACGAGTCAGCGACGGCGACACCCTTGTCGCCAGCGATAGCGCCGGGAAGGATATCAAAGTGCGTTTTGCCTGCATAGATGCACCGGAAATTGCCCACACCAATGCTGAAAAAAACAGCAAAAAAGCAGCAGAAAAGAATCAGTTTAAGTGGGGAAATCTAGCCGAGCAAAGAATGCAGCAGCTCGTCAAACAAGGGGGCGGGCGCGTGGTTTTGACCGTCACCGATACCGATCGCTACGGCCGCAAAATTAGCGAAGTTCGCTTGCCAAACGGCACATTTGCCCAAGAAGTTTTGCTGCGCGAAGGATTAGCAATGGTTTACCGTCCTTACTTAAAAAACTGTCCTAGTGCAAGTATTGTGGAACAAGCGGAAGCCGAAGCTAAGAAAAATCGGCGCGGCGTTTGGGGAGATTCTAAGTTTGTTCCCGCTTGGACTTTTCGGAAGAAATGATTGAGTTAGTTGTTAGTTGTTAGTTGTTAGTTGTTAGTTGTTAGTTGTTAGTTGTTAGTTGTTAGTTGTTAGTTGTTAGTT
>NZ_JAUBTN010000089.1:0-20144 GCF_036705055.1 Microcoleus sp. CZ3-B2
TTACACCTTTATTAACAAGTTAGATTTAGACCCTAACTTGATTTTAAATCACCCTAACCTCTCGTCAGTCCTATCCTATGGTACTCTTGCTACTTAAAAACTGTCCGAAGTATTGATAATAGTAAGTTTAAGCCAACCCCACATCCGTCCCGGGTAGTCCTGCATAGCAAGGAAAGTCAAGGGTTTTAATTGATAGATAAACTGGCATTATACTCATGAATAAAATACCAAATAGCCCCAATATGATTGGAAAGTTTTTTGGAGAATGAAAGAGTTTTTCTCACCAATCTAGATATTCTTTGTCTCATCGTATTATTAAATCTTTCTATATAGTTTTTCAGACCAGTCTCCTTTCCTACTGCCTTGTGTCTTTTTTGAGGAAAAACTGTGACCTAGGCGCTCCAAAAGTCTGTATAACTTACGGCACATTGACGATAAACTGGTGGTAAAGAATCCCATAATCCTTGAGCGCCAGCTTGATCTCTTTTGCCAATATACACTCCTACAATTTATGAATGTTGATACATCAATTGCCAGCCAAATCCACTGCTTATTATCTTTATTGCCTACAAATGACCACATTTCATCACATTGAATTGTTAGCTTCCCTCTTTTTTTTGACTTCATTTCCACTTCTCTCTTTACAGCTCCTAACTTTTTATTAACATAGTATTGCAACCACCGTTCCGAAACCCCTGTCGCCCTCACAATCCCAGCCAGAGATATCTTTTCTAATAAAAGTCTATCTATCAACTCTTTTGTTGCTGATGAAATCGGTTGATGTCTGGGAGTCATGACGAATTGTCTTCCACAATCTCGACATTTAAAATTTTGCTTCTGAGAGCGAGTGCGACCATTTTTCAATATGTATTCAGAGTTACACTTGGGACAGTTCATAAGCTAAAATTTAAGATAGGTTAAAAGAATAAAATTATAACACATTTTCCTTGCTATGCAGGACTACCCCGTCCCGTTATTAGAGGTAAAGCAGGAAAACGAGTAGATTTTGGAGCTAAACTGTCAGCGAGTTGCTTTGAGGGGTATGTGTTTTTAGAGCGAATAAGCTGGGATAATTTTAACGAATCAGGAGACTTAAAAGCCCAAGTAGAAGCATTTAAAATTTACACAGGATACTATCCAGAATCAGTCCATGCAGATCGCATTTATCGAACAAGGGAAAACCGAGCTTGGTGTAAAGAAAGAGGAATTAGAATTAGTGGGCCTCCGTTAGGAAGACCACCAGCAATTGTGAGTAAGGAAACAAAGAAACAAGCCTGGGAAGATGAGAGAATTCGTAACTCTATTGAGGGCAAGTTCGGACAAGGTAAACGAAGATTCAGCTTGAATCGCGTGATGGCAAAACTTGATAATACTTCTGGTACAGCTATTGCTATTACTTTTTTAGTAATGAACCTTTCTACCTGGTTAAGACGGGTTTTTTGTGTGTTTTTCTGCCGATTTCCCAAAATAAGGTCTGGTTACGCTTCAATGATTGTCAAAAATTATATTTTGGTCAATTACAAAAACCAAAACTTATGCTTCGCCGAACTTGAATCACCCATCAATTGTGATCGTGATTTTCCCTAACTTATTCAGCAAGCCCTATCTTGGGGTTTTAACATCTCTTTTGGCGATCGCTCACTTTACTTCATTCTATATTCGCGAATAGCGAATGTAAGTGTTTGCTGCCTCGAATAGAGAAAAGACCAGATTCTGAATCAAAAAAACAGTTCATCAATAGATGGCTGGGGCTATTTACAACGGCTGTTCCGGTTGATTTGGCATTTCTTCTGGCAGCGGAATAAACTCTGTCTCTTGAGGAACCTGACCAAACCTTCCTTCTTTCCAATCGAGTTTGGCTTGTTCGATGCGCGAGTGCCTGCTCGAAACAAAATTCCACCATTTATGCCGATCGCCCACAGGTTCACCGCCAATCACAATACAGCGAGCCTTGCCTGATGCAGAGATGTTTACTTTAGTCCCTGAAGTTAGAACTGCCAACCGATGCTGTGCTAAAGGCACTCCATTGATTAGAAGCCCCTCTGTAACGCTGTAAACCGCCTGTTCGCTGTAATTGCCCGGTAAGGTAAACTCTGTTTTATTCGTCAGTTGCACGTCCAGATAAATCATGGGTGAAAATATTTCAACTGGGGAAATGCGACCGCAAGCCTCACCCGCAATCAGGGCGAACGAAACTCCTGCATCCTCCCAAGCGGGTAGCTCGGTTGCCGGATGGTGCCGAAACCAAGGTTCGGTTTCTTCGTATTCGTCGGGAAGCGCTATCCAGGTTTGGATGCCGTGCAGGATGGCTTCTTTGCTGCGCTCGTCGTCCGGGGTGCGTTCCGAGTGAACAATGCCTCGCCCTGCCGTCATCCAATTCACCGCGCCGGGGCGGATTTCTTGAACGCTGCCGACACTATCGCGGTGCAGCAAAACTCCTTCAAACAAGTAGGTGACGGTTGCTAAGTTGATGTGTGGGTGCGGCCTGACATCGACACCCTTACCTGGTGGAAACACCGCAGGGCCGAGATGGTCAAAAAAGATGAACGGGCCAACCAGAGTTAGAACGTCTGAGGGAAGCAAGCGGCGGGCTTGGAATCCACCCAAATCTTGAATGTGCGGCTCGATGAGATGCTGAATGCTATCTGTCATGATGTTGGTGAAGTTGCGAATGCTAAGCCTGTGTCAACAGTGCATTATACAAAAAGCTATCCCTAGAGAGTTGTATCGGTGACTTGTTTAAACATTCCCAACGGAAAGCTTTTGTAGAGTGTCGAGTTCTCAACCAGCTTTCTGGTTACGAGACGGTGGAGAGTTCGTCAGCGACTTGAATCCGACCTTTGACCGAGGAGCGAATCAAACGGTCGAGCGAGTCGCGTTCTTTTTTGCTGGTGGACTGATCGAGGATAGCAACCATCATGCCGTAATGGGGCATTGTTCGACCTTGCCCCTAATCCTTTTGAATCCGACAAAATAAATTATTCTGGCAACTACCATTACATACTTACTAAAGCAAATACAATAGCAAGGAGAAGAAATAGCAATTTTTGAATAGGTTTATACTGTTTAGAGGGCATCAGTCAGGGCACGCCAACTGATGCTGACGAGGTGGTATCGAAGCCATATTTGAATTTGGTAAAATGGGATACTAGAATTATGAAAACAGAAGTTTGTTGGCTAGAGCGTTGATTTTATCTATGATTTTGACTTTTGTTGTGAACCGTCACACTTAGCTTCTTTTAAAGTTGCTTAAGGGAGACTGTCCGCTCTTTTGTAATTATTGAAATTTCAAAGGATTTCACTGATTGTGAGAGGTGATAAAAAATTAGTGAAATCAGCGTAATCTCTCTTGATTTGTGTTCAGCAATGGTTCAAGAATGGGTCAAGAGCTGTGGATTCTTGCCCGTACAAACGAGCGGTAAAATTATTAGCCAATTAGCTCCAAACCCTTCGCATGAGAGGAAACACCATTTTTAATCCGCGCCGCCACCACCATCAGTAGCAAGGCCAAACTGTCGTCAGAGAGTCCATCAACCAATATCTGCATATCTAACAAAGACTCTAGTTGCTTTGGCACTAACATCTGGCTGCTGTTGCCACATCCCTCTCTCCCCGTCAGCCGATTACAGAAGTAAACGCGGGCTCCCGGCTTAATCTCGTCCATTGCCTCGATTAATTTCCACAGCACCTCCGTAGAGATGCCTGTCTTGTCCCGCCGAAACTCAGAAATATGATTCTCACTAACGCCTGAAAACTTGGATAACTGTTTTCCAGATATCCCGTAGCGTTCAATAGTTATCCTAAAAATTTCGGAAATCATTGTAACGTTTTGTGAAAAAAATCTATGATTAGCCTTTAGCGGTGGTATTGTCCTGAAGTTATCGGTCAATAGCCCCAGTAACAGCCTAACAGCTTTAATAACTCAATTAATTATAACTCTGCCCGCATAATGTAGTGTCGGCGCAGTTTTATTTTGCCCTGAGGACAATAGACACCAACCGAATTTAAGCTTCCAGCCTTAACGCAATAAGGCTTGTAGATTCATCATCGGTGATGTCTAATGGCTGCGGCTTGTTTTACGAAACGAAAGGCAAGATTTGAATACGAATGGCAGATTATGGTATCCAGTCATATTTCTCTGTCATTTAATTCAAAGTAACATCCCGGTTTCGAGTGTGCTGTGACTAGAGTCACATTTGAGTGGCATCTATCTATAAATTTAGGGTCTAAGAAGTGTCAAGGAACTTAACAGAGCCGATTGCTCTAAAATTACCCAAATGGCCTGAGCCTAATTTGAGTAACGTAACTGTAGGGAATCGACGGCTGAGTGTAGAAGAAGTTACCAGGGTTGCCCGTTGTGGAACCAGAGTTCGGTTGAATGATGAAAGCGATATTGCTGAACGAGTGCAAGCATCCTGCGACTACATTGCAAATGCTGTCGAGTCGGGAAAGCCGATTTACGGAGTTACAACTGGCTTTGGTGGGATGGCCAATACAGAGATTGCACCCGAAGAAGCCGCGAGTTTACAAAACAATTTGATTTGGTTTCTCAAAGCTGGTGCAGGGCCAAAGCTGCCCACAGCTTGCGTCCGCGCCGCCATGCTCTTGCGAATTAACTCCCACCTCCAGGGCGCTTCAGGAATTCGGCTAGAGTTAATTGAGCGGATGATCACATTTCTAAATGCAGGAGTCACGCCTCACGTTTGTGAATTGGGTTCCATCGGTGCTTCCGGTGATTTAGTTCCCCTAGCGCACATCACGGGCGCATTAATAGGTCTAGATGACAGTTTCACTGTTGATTTTAAGGGCAGAGAAATGTCAGCCATTCAAGCGCTAGAAATATTAGATTTACCAAGAATAGATTTGCGCCCCAAAGAAGGGCTAGCAATGACCAATGGTACATCTGTAATGACCGGCATTGCTGCCAACTGCGTCCGGGATTCGCAAGTAATACTTGCCTTGGCAATGGGTACTCATGCCTTGACAATCCAAGGATTAGGCGGAACCAATCAATCATTCCACCCCTTCATTCACAAGCTCAAACCACATTTTGGTCAAGTGTGGGCTGCTTCCCAAATGGTCGAACTCCTCGCAGGTTCCTGCTTGAATCGAGATGAGTTAGATGGTTCCCACGAGTCTCGCGGCCATCATCCGATACAAGACCGTTATTCGCTGCGTTGTTTGCCTCAGTACATGGGGCCGATTGTGGATGGAATCGCAGAAATTACTCAGCAGATTGAAGTTGAAATTAACTCTGTTACTGACAACCCCTTAATCGATACCGAGAATCAAGCTAGTTATCACGGGGGCAATTTTCTGGGACAGTATGTTGGTGTGGGAATGGATCGTTTGCGCTATCTTTTAGGTCTGCTGGCTAAGCATTTGGATGTACAAATTGCGCTGTTAGCTGCACCTGAATTTAATAATGGTTTGTCGCCTTCTCTGGTTGGCAACACGAGCCGTAAGGTCAACATGGGATTAAAAGGTCTGCAAATAGCTGGAAATTCCATTATGCCGCTGTTGACTTTTTACGGAAACTCAATTGCTGACCGCTTTCCCACTCACGCAGAACAATTCAATCAGAATATCAATAGCCAAGGATTCGCTTCAGCTAATTTAGCTCGTCGCTCAATTGAATTGTTCCAGCAATATATGGCAATTTCCCTAATGTTTGCCGTCCAAGCTGTTGACTTGCGAACCCATCAAGTAGCCGGTCACTATGACGCGCGAGAGTGTTTGTCGCCACTTAGCTTACCGCTATATGAGGCTGTGCGCGAAGTTGTGGGACAGCACCCGAATGTTGATAAATCTTACATCTGGAATGACAACGAGCAATCTTTAGATATACACATTGCCATGATTGCTGCTGACATTGCACAGGAAGGACGAATTGTACAAGCTGTGAACCAGATTTTATCAAGTTTGAAGTAGGAAGCAGAAAGGAAAGGGGAAGAAATTTTGCCAAAGATTTACATTATTTCGTTCCCTTTTTCCTCTAGTTTTCTGTGTAAATAGGTCATTTGTAGCTAATAATAGCCTGCAAAACGGCGTAAAAGATGAGTTAAAAATTTAACTTGTTAAGAGCTGCTTGTCCCTTACACAAGCAGTCCCAATTTTGCGGCTGCAAAGGATTGTTGGACATTACTAGAAAGGCACAAAAATGGTTACTCACAATATTTCAGCTAACATCTCTGAAACTGCTTTTCAGCTAGATATTTACCCGAGTAAAAAAGCAGAGAGATTCTCAAATCAGCAACACTTTTTGACGGATACTGTTCGCCAGTGCGTCAAAATATATCAACTTGAACCGAGGGATTGGCAACAATTTTATCAAGCAATTCATCCTGGTTGCACGGGGGATGTTTCCTCAGAAAAAAAAGAGCGCTCAAAAGCTTTAGGTAGTGGTTTTCTATTTGCCTTAGCGACAGTCCACCAGTGCATCCAAATCATGAACACAAAACCTATTGTTTGGCAGCAATTTTACCGAGGATAAAACAGGGATGAACATTGCAGAGCATATCGAAAGAGGGTGTAGATTTTTTCCTCAGAAAACGGCTTTAATTTTTGAAGGTAAATCTTTTAGTTACAAGCAGCTAAATCAATTGGCAAATTGTGCTGCTAATGGTTTGCAAGGATTGGGGATTAAACGGGGAGATTGCGTTGCTCTCTTCCTGCCTAATATTCCAGAATTTGTCATCTCTTATCTGGGCATCTTAAAAATCGGAGCTGTTGCAGTTTCGATCAATGCAATGCTCAAAAGTGATGAAGTTCGGTTTATTCTAAATGACTGCACTGCTAAGATAGTAATTGCCACAGAATCATTGCGAAGGCAAGTGCCTGATGATGATTTAGCTTACCTTCAATACATTTTGATTGCTGAAGATGGAGTTATTAAGCCGCCGAGTGTAGTTGTTAGCCACTCTTCTCATACTTCTGGAAGTAAGCTGAGTTTAAGCTGTAAAGAAGTCAGTTTGTTACAACTGCTAGCAAATGCTTCAGCAGAAGCTAAAGCTATGGAAATGGAACCCACAGAACCCGCTGCAATTATCTATACATCTGGGACGACTGGTTTTCCTAAAGGAGCTGCGCTTTCTCATGGGAATGTGACTTCAAATATGCACTCTGTCAAGCACTGCTGCGGTATGAGGGCTGAAGATAGATTACTTTTGTATTTACCTTTGTTCCACTGTTTCGGTCAGAATTTTATTCTGAATGCGGGATTGAATGCTTGTGCGACTATCATTTTGCAGGGCAGGTTTTATCCAGCAGAAGTTTTGAAGGTAACGGCTGCGGAGCGGATTACCATGTTTTTTGGAGTGCCGACAGCCTTTGCCAAGCTGTTAGAAATTTCGCCGGATGAATGCAACTTTAACTCAGTACGCTATTATTTTAGCGCTGCTGCCAGAATGCCTTTGGAAGTTGTAGAGCAGTGGCAAGAACAGTATGGTCTGGTGATTCATGAAGGGTACGGTTTGACGGAAACTTCGCCTTTTTCTTGTTACAACCATTACTTGAAATATAAGCCTGGTTCTATTGGGATGCCAATTGATAATGTGGAAATGAAGGTGGTCGATAGTGAAGGTTCAGAAGTTAATGTTAGAGATGTTGGTGAGATTATTATTCGCGGCCCTAATGTGATGTCCAGCTATTGGAACCGTCCTGCTGAAACTGCCGAAGTTATGTCAAATGGTTGGTTTCATACTGGAGATTTGGGCTGGATGGATGAAGAGGGCTATTTCTACATTGTTGACCGCTTGAAGGACATGATTAATGTTTCTGGATTTAAGGTTTATCCAAGTGAATTGGAGCGGGTAATTTCTCAACATCCAGCAGTGGCTGAAGTGGCTATCTGTGGCGTTCCTGACAGAGTGAAAGGCGAGAACATTTTGGCGAATATTGTCCTGAATCATGGGCAAGTTGTCGCGCCAGAGGATGTGATTTCTTTCTGCTCTAAGCAGATAGCTGCTTATAAGGTTCCTCACCTTGTCCGGTTTGTTGATTCGTTGCCCAAGAATTCGACGGGTAAGGTTTTGAGGCGGGTTTTGCGCGAGGCGCATAGTTAAGCTCCTATCCTATCCTAGTCAGGTTTCCAACTCTTTAGGGTGTCTTACCTTGAGTTATGCTCTGCGAATTTTTAACCTGTCGCGGTTAGACACCCTACTCTTAATTGCCCAAAAGTTTACAATTTCATAACGAGTTACATTGTCATGTCTCAATCAGTAGGTATTCGATCAATAGCTGTTAGCTTTCCAAAAGAAGTTATTAGAAACGATTACTTCTTAGAAAACTATCCAGAACTATTAGACACAACAAAACAAGCAAGTTTTTCCAAGGCTTTTACACCTCTAGAAGGTGGTGAAATGAATGCCTGGACAAAGACGATGCTCCCATACGTATCCGATCCTTTCCGAGGTAGTATTGAGCGCCGGATGATTAGTGGTGATGAGACTTCATTAACTCTTGAACATAATGCAGCTTTACAAGCTATTCAATCAGCAAATCTGAATATTAAGGATGTTGATTTAATGATTGTTTCCTCAATGTTTCCACATCATATTATTCCCGGAAACGCAGCTTACTTAGCAAAGGAATTAAACCTAGAATGTCCGGCTTTCAATCTCGATTCAAGCTGTGCTGGTTCACTTTTTGCTCTTGAAGATGCTTGTTTGCGAGTGGCATCTGGGCGATACAAAAATATTTTGGTCGTAGCTTCATGTACATACTCTCGCTTTTGTAAGGGGGAAGCTTTTTCTATCTTCTCTGGTGATGGAGCGGGTGCTTTTTTGGTTGGTGAGTTGGAAGCAAATCAAGGACTTATTGGTGCAGAAATTACCAACACTAAAGAATCGTGTGGGGCTGTTTCCGCAGACCTCACAACTGACTTTCAAGGTCAACCAGTATTCATGGTTCGGGCAAACAAAGAAGCTGGTAAAAAAATGCCAGAATTATTCACGAAATACTTTCGTAAGTGCTGTAATAGTGCCTTAGAAAATGCTGACGTGACTTTGAAGCAAATCGATTTCTTTATTTTTTATGCTGCCACAGCATGGTACGTTGATTTCTGCGTAGAAGAGTTAGGTATTGATCCCACAAAAACAATCAATATTTACCCTCACTACACTAATATTTCTACAGCTTCGGTTGTAGTTGCCTTGCATCATGCAGCAAAGCTAGAAAAAATTCACGAGGGTGATTTGGTTCTTGTTTACGCTCATGGGTTTGTAGGTAATGCTGCCGCAATGGTTATACGCTGGGGTAAGGTTGCATTAGGCCCCATGCCAACTCCATCGCCAAGCTTCGCTTCATTAATGTTCCGGCAGCAGTAATGGTTTAATCACGTTCTAAGGTAAAGAATTTACCATTTGAATAAGTAATATTTTGTGGAAATTCTTTGCTTGTCGGGGGAGTAATCAATAAAAAACTTTATTTTTACTCCCCACACAGCCACATTTTAATTCATCAAAAATAAGGAGTTCAATGATGTTCTACTCAAGAGAATTCGATGGCAAAGTTGCGTTGGTTACTGGAGGATCTTCTGGTATAGGTAAAGCAACAGCATTGGCATTTGCCCGTGCAGGCGCGAATGTAGTAATTGCTGGTCGCCGAGTTGCGGAAGGGGAACAAACAGTCCATGAAATTTGCGAAAGAGGTGGTGATGCCATTTTCATCAAGACTGATGTATCTAGGGCTACTGAACTAGAATCATTGGTTGACAAAACCGTAGAAATTTATGGTCGTTTAGACTATGCTTGTAACAATGCTGGAACTTTTGTTATGGGGCAGCTTTTTGAGTTATCAGAAGAGGATTGGGATCGTACAATTAACGCCAACCTCAAGGGAATTTGGCTTTCGCTCAAGTATCAGATTCCTATTATGCTTCAACAGAGGGGAGGTGTGATTGTAAATATGGCATCAATGTCTGCCATTATTGGTAATCCTGGTGTTTCTATCTATTCAGCTAGTAAAGGGGGAGTGATTGCCTTGACCCAATCCGCAGCGATCGAGTATGCAGCTTCTGGCATCCGCATCAATGCAATCAGTCCTGGGGTGATTAGCACTCCAATGGTAAATGATATACCCACGCCATTATTGGCGGATATTCAATCGAAGCATCCTATAGGGCGGCTTGGCAAACCAGAAGAAATTGCCGATGCGGTGGTATGGTTGTGTTCTGATAAAGCTTCGTTCGTTACGGGGCATAACATGGTGATTGACGGTGGATACACCGCTCAGTAGGGTAAATGCTCCAAAAGACGAGAGCGATGGTTAACAGTCGCGATTGTCTTTTATATTTCAAATACTTATAATATTTATATATTTTTCTCAACAAATTTATCCTCTCTAGCACTAGGCTTTCACACCCCATGTCAAATATGTGTATTATAGATAACACAACTTCTGTAGAAGTTTGTGCTACGTTGATTCCTTATATGGGTGCTGTTTTTACTCTCTACAGTCTGATTATCAAAAAATTGAACAGCTAAAATTATGCTAAAAATCAAAGGCTACCAACTTTTTCAACCCATTTATGAAGGCTTAAAAACCGTTATTTATCAAGCCGAACGATCCTCAGATAATACTCCCGTCATTATCAAAACTCTTAGATCTGAATATCCCACCCTAGAAGAAATCGCCCGCCTCCGACATGAATACAATATCCTCCAAAGTTTAAAGATAGAAGGAATTATTAAACCAATTGAATTAACAAATTACGAACATAGTTTAGTTCTGGTTTTAGAATACTTTGAATCTCAGTCGTTAAAAAGCTTTGTTAATGCAGAAAAACTTGACTTAAAGCAATTCTTAAATATTGCTATTCAAATAGCAGGAATCTTAGCTAAACTGCATCAAAATCAAGTGATTCATAAAGATATTAAGCCGCAAAACATTATTATAAATCCCCAAACTAGGCAAATAAAAATAATTGACTTCAGCATTGCCACCAGCTTGGAAAAAGAAACCCAAAGCCCAATGAATCCCAACTATATTGAAGGCACACTTGCCTATATGTCCCCAGAACAAACTGGGAGAATGAACCGCACCCTTGACTATCGTAGTGACTTTTATTCCTTGGGTGTCACGTTCTACGAGATGTTGACGGGTCAATTGCCTTTCGATTCAGTAGATGCAATGGAATTGATACATTGCCACATCGCGAAAAACCCCATCCCACTTCACCAACTCAATCCAGAATTACCGCTAACCCTGGCGAATATTGTCACAAAATTGCTGGCTAAAAATGCTGAAGATAGATATCAAAGTTCCTTGGGATTAAAAGCTGATTTAGAAGAATGTTTGACGCAACTGCAAACAACAGGAACAATTGAAGACTTTATTCCGGGTAGAGTAGATAAAACCGGACAATTCCTAATTCCGCAAAAACTCTATGGACGGGAAGCGGAAGTAGAAACTCTCTTACAAGCCTTTGATCGGGTCAGTTTAGGGCAAACCGAGATGATGTTGGTTTCTGGTTATTCTGGTATTGGCAAAACTTGCGTAATTCAGGAAATTCACAAACCAATTATCCGGCAAAGGGGATATTTTATTAGCGGTAAGTTCGATCAATTTAAGCGAGACATTCCCTATGCCGCTATTACTCAAGCTTTTCAAGAACTTATTCGGCAGCTATTGACACAAAATTCTGAAGAAATTGCTGTTTGGAAAGAGAAACTGCTTGTAGCTTTAGGCGAAAATGGGCAGATTATTATTGACGTTATTCCAGAAGTGGAACTGATTATTGGCAAACAACCTGAAGTTTCTCAATTAGGGTCTACAGAAACTCAAAACCTTTTCAATCGTATATTTCAGCAATTCATTCACGTTTTTGCTCAATCCGCGCATCCCCTCGCCTTGTTTCTTGATGACTTACAATGGGCAGATTTAGCTTCTCTAAATTTAATCGAACAGTTAATGACAGACTCGGATAGCCATTACCTATTAATGATTGGAGCCTATCGAGATAATGAGGTGAGTCCAGTTCATCCTACCATTCAAACTTTAGAAAAGATTGAGAAAGCTGGATCTGCCATAAATAATATTGTTTTGCAACCCTTAGATATTAGTCATGTCAGTGAGTTAGTCGGCGATACTTTGAGTGAGGTGGCTATCAGGGGCAACCGCATTTTTGAGTTGTCTGAATTATTATATAATAAAACTCAAGGAAATCCATTTTTTTTAACGCAGCTATTTAAAACTTTAGCCTCCGAAAATTCATTAACTTTTAATTTTGAATTAAATCAGTGGCAGTGGAGCATTGAGAAGATTCAAAGCTTAGGTATTACAGACTTCAACGTAGTCGAACTGGTAGCTAGGAATATTCGTAAATTGCCAGAGAATACCCAGCGAGTTATGAGATTAGCGGCTTGTATTGGCAACCGATTTAATTTGGATGTTTTGGCGATTGTCAATGAGAAACCTTCTCGCGATACTACGGAATACTTGTGGTCAGCTTTGCAAGCAGGTTTAATTTTGCCTCTGAGTAATGATTATAAAATAGCTTTATTATTTCAACCAGAAGATAAAAGTGAGTTGTTGTTTGATAAGTCGCGAGTCGGGTACAAGTTTTTACACGACAGAGTACAACAGGCAGCTTACTCTTTAATTCCAGAATCAGACAAAAAAGCAACTCACCTAAAAATCGGTCAATTGCTGTGGAAAAATACGTCTAGTGAAAACCTTGAAGAAAATATTTTCGATATTGTCAATCAGGTAAATATAGGACGGAAATTTATTGTTTCTCCTCAAGAAAAAGAAAAATTAGCTACTTTGAACTTGATAGCAGGGAGAAAGGCTAAAGCTGCAACCGCCTATGAAGTAGCTAGTAGGTGCTTAAATGTGGCGTTGGATTTGTTACCTGAATCAGGATGGCAAAGTCATTATGAATTGACGCGGGATATTTACATAGAAACACTGGAAGCAGAATATCTCAATATTAATTTTGAACAGGCACAACATTTGTCTGATATTGTCTTATCTCAGAGCAAAAACTTGCTAGAAAAAGTCCAAGTAAATGAACTAAAAATACCCTTTTATTTGCAGCAAAATCAGCCTCATCTATCTTTAGAATTATCTTTGCAAACTTTACAATTGTTAGGCGTTTTTCTTCCGAACAAGCCCCAAAAAATCAACATTCTACTGGAATTTATATACACTAAGTTAATCATCGCTAAACAGCCAATACCAAGTTTAGCAACTCTCCCCTTAATGACAGATCCTTACAAACTAGCAGCTATGCGTATTTTGATGAATGCTGTTCCGGCTGCTTTTATGTCAAATCCTGCTCTTTTCCCCTTGATAGTTTTTAAAATGGTTAGTTTGTCTATAAAATATGGAAATTCTCCTCTATCTGCCTATGGCTATGCGTCTTATGCTTTGTTAATGTGTGGCCCGTTGGGGGATATTGATTCTGGATATAAGTTTGGGCAATTAGCTCTGAAGTTACTAGAGATTGAAAAAGTCAAAATAAAAGTTAAGGTATTATTTCTTGTTAATATATTTGTGAAACATTGGAAAGAACCAATAAAAGACGCTTTGCCAGGGCTTATTGAAGGTTTTCAAAGTGGCATAGCAACAGGAGATATAGAATATGCTTGTTATATGGCTTCTGGATATTGTCAGTATGTATTGTGGAGTGGAGAACATTTACAAAGTGTATCTACTACCCAAGATAAATATATTTCTCACCTCCATAAAAACAAGCAAGAAGCTAACCTTGAACTGAGTCAAATATGGAATCAGTTTGCTTGTAACTTAATGGGTGATAATGAAATTCCTTATTGTTTGAAAGGAGTAAGTTTTGATGAAACAACAAGGCTTTCTATTTTAAAATCAACTAATAATAAAACTATTCTAGCTAGTGTTTATCTAAGCAAATTTATTTTGCTTTATTTATTTAAAGATTATTTGGGAACTGTAGAAGTTGCTAAGTTAGCCGAAGAGTGCCAAGAAAGTATTAGCGGTCAAGTAAATATCGCTCAGCACAACTTCTACTATTCTCTAGCCCTCCTCGCGCACTATCCCACCACCACCAAAACCGAACAAAAGCAATACCTGAAAAAAGTAGCATCTCATCAAAAACAAATGAAAAACTGGGCGCACCACGCCCCTATGAACTTCCAGCACAAATACGAACTTGTAGAAGCAGAAAAAGCGCGAGTATTGAGACAAAACGAGACAGCAATAACCTACTACGAACGAGCCATCAACGGAGCAAAAGAAAACGGTTACATCCAAGAAGAAGCCCTCGCCAACGAACGCGCCGCCGAATTTTACCTCGCTCTCGGTAGAGAAAAAGTCGCCAAAACCTACATGACAGAAGCCTATTACTGCTACATTCGCTGGGGAGCCGTCGCCAAAGTCAGAGACTTAGAAGAAACATATCCCCATCTTATCTCCCGCACGCAGCAGCCTGAAACTATGAGCCTTGATCCCACTAGCACAACCACCTCAAACTGGACGACAACCTCTACTTCCAGCAATTCAACAGCACTTGACCTCGATACAATTATGAAAGCAGCGCAGGCGTTATCTGGGGAAATTGTTCTCAGCGAACTGCTAAGTAAATTAATGACCATTCTCATAGAAAATGCCGGAGCTACTCGCGGCTCATTGCTCACCCAAGCAACTTTTTCATCTAACCAAAGTGAGAATCAGTGGGTGATTTCAGCCACCGGCATCGTGGAAGGTAACGACCTCCAGGTATTGACCAATCCTCAACAACCTGAAGATAAAAATATTTCCATTTCTCTCCTCGAAAATGCAGTTCCAGCCTCGATTATTAACTACGTTGCTCGCACTAAAGAAACAGTTGTTTTAAACGATGCCAGCCACGAAGGAATCTTCAAAAAAGACCCCTACATCCAACAAAATCATCCCAAATCAATCTTGTGTACACCTCTGCTCAATCAAGGTCAACTTACAGGGATTATCTATCTCGAAAATAATTTGACCACCGTCGCCTTTACCGCTGACAGACTCACAGTCTTACAAATGCTATCGGGACAAGCTGCCATCGCCATTACCAATGCCAAACTCTACGCAGAAGTCAATCAACTTAACCAACAACTAGAAGCATATTCGGAAACCCTAGAACAGAAAGTTGAAGAACGCACCGCCGAATTAAAAATAGCTCAAAAACAAATAGTAGCCTCTGAAAAACTAGCCTCCCTCGGAGCCCTCACCGCAGGTGTTGCCCACGAAATCCGCAATCCCCTCAACTTCGTTACTTCTCTTGCTACTCTCTCAGAAGACTTAACATCTGAAATCGCAGAAGAAATAGACCGCCAATCCCAAAAATTAGACTCAGAATCTCTGGAATTAATTAACGAAAACCTGACTTATCTTAAGCGCAACGTATTAGAAATTAACGAACAAGGGCAACGCGCCAACAGCATTATTCAAAGTATGCTAATGCACGCTCGCAGCGAGGGCAGTAACCGCCAAAAAACCGACATCAACGCCCTCATTGCTCAAGCCCTACAATTAGCATATCAAAGCATTCGTGCCAAAGATCAAACCTTCAATCTTACCATTGAAACCGACTATGATCGATCAATTGAAGAACTAGATGTCGCCTTTTCCGATCTCAGCCGCGCCTTAATTAACATCATCGATAATGCTTGCTATGCCTCCCATCTTAAACAATTTAAAGTGACCGGAGATTTCACTCCCACAGTTTCTGTTACTACTAAAAATCTAGGCACTGCAATAGAAATCCGCATTCGTGACAACGGCATCGGCATTCCTAGAGAAAATCTACAAAAAATATTCCTCCCTTTCTTCACTACCAAGCCTCCCGGACAGGGAACAGGTTTAGGTTTATCCATCACTCACGATATCATTGTTGGACAACATCGAGGCAATTTGGAAGTGCAAACCGAAACGGGAAATTACACCGAATTTATCATTACTTTGCCCAAAAGTTAAATAGCTTTGCCCAAAAGTTAAATAGCTTTGGCGCTAAAGTGCAACCATTGGTGTTAATTTAATGTTAAATATTTAGATTAAGAAGAGGTAGGGACACGGGAATACCCATTAGTGTCAACTTAAGCTGAAACCCGCCAGGGACTTAAGTCCCTGTCTAATAGTTAAAGTCCTCTAAAGAGGACTAATGAATTATTTAGTCCTCTTTAGAGGACTTAAGCTTTGAGGCAGGGACTTAAGTCCCTGACGGATTAAGGGTTTGACGTTAAGTTGACACCAATCGGCATTGCCGTGTCCCTACTACGGGCATCGATACCGATTAATTAATTTAATTTTTTACAAAATTTAAACAACGCGGTATAGTAAGCTAATCACCCTAGTTATTTTTACCATAGGATACAGAATAGCTCCCCATGACAGCCAAAATCCTAGTCGTCGATGATGAACAACTTTTAGAATACGTCATTCAACAAAAATTCCGGCAAAAAATTCGGATCAAAGAAATTGAATTTGTCTTTGCTCACAATGGTAGAGAAGCCTTAGAAAAAATTGCCGAATCTCCACCCTTCGATTTAGTGCTAACAGATATTAATATGCCCGAAATGGACGGGTTAGCTTTATTAGAAAAACTCTCAGAAATCGACAATACATTAAAAGCAGTCGTCATCTCCGCCTATGGAGATATGCAAAACATTAGAACTGCCATGAACCGGGGAGCTTTTGACTTTTTGACAAAACCCATTGATTTTCAGGACATGGAGATTACTATCCAAAGAGCCTTAGAAACTGTTAAACAAGTCAGACAAAATTTAACAGAACTTCAAGAGGTGCAAACTCAACTCATTCAAAACGAAAAAATGGCTTCCGTGGGCCAGTTAGTTGCCGGAGTTGCCCACGAAATTTACAATCCCATCAGCTTCATTATAGGAAACATTGAACACGCCGAAAGCTACTTTCAAGAATTGATGACTGCTCTCAATATTTATCAACAACACTGCTCCCTCAATAATCCAGAAGTACAAACTCAACTTGAAGCTCTTGACCTCCCTTTTCTCTTAGAAGACTTGCCACAAATGCTCAGTTCTATGAAAGAAGGAACTGAGCGCATTCGGGGAATTAGCATTTCTCTGAGAACTTTTTCGCGGACCGATACTAAATCCAAAGTTCGTTTCAATATCCATGAAGGAATTGATAGTAGCTTATTAATTTTGAGACATCGGCTCAAAGCGAATGAGGGTAAACCCGAAATTCAAGTGCTAAAAAACTACGGAGAATTACCCCCACTAGAGTGTTATCCCGGACAGTTAAATCAGGTATTTTTAAATATTATTGCTAATGCCATTGACGCATTAGAAGAATGGAATGCAGAGCGTAGCCGGGATGAAATTAAGGCGAATTCTAATAAAATTACCATTCGCACTTTCCTTACCGATGAGAGCGAAAAAGTTATCAAGGATAATTCCACTTCTCATGTTATAATTTCTATTGCTGACAACGGGATGGGGATGACAGAAGAAGTGAAACGGCGGGTATTTAACCACTTATTTACTACAAAATCTGTGGGTAAAGGTACGGGATTGGGTTTATCAATTTCGCGGTCTATTGTTGAAGAAAAACACGGGGGATGGCTCAGTTGTAACTCTACACCTGGCGAGGGAACAGAATTTATTATTGAAATTCCCACTTAAGGGTTGGGAACTGATAAAATTAACACTTACGCACAGGCTAGAAACCGAGTTTCTTCGTAGGTTTCTAGTGAGAATCTTCAATTTTGTAGATAAACCCGGTTTAGGAGCATAAGTCCTGAAAATGATGAGTTTTCTGTAGGAGCAGTGCTTTCCTGCCAGCCCCAACCTTACTTACGGTGCAGCCCCAGGGGGCAATCACAGGGGGATTGCCCCTACAAGAGAATTAAACTCCTGGTTACTTGCTAACAAGAGCAATTCATGACAGCTAAAATCTTAGTAATTGATGACGAGCCACTTTTAGAATATCTAATCCTTCAGCTATTTCGGCGTCAAATCAGCACTCAAGAATTTGAGTTTTATTTTGCAATTAATGGAGTCCAAGCTTTAGATAAACTTCAAACTGATGGCTCTTTTGACTTGGTGCTAACTGATATTAATATGCCCGAAATGGACGGTTTAACTTTGCTAGAGAATCTGCCAGCTATTGACCCGACGCTCAAAGCTGTAGTGGTTTCAGCTTATGGGGATATGCCAAATATTAGGAGAGCTATGAATAGAGGTGCTTTTGATTTTTTAACGAAGCCGATTGATTTGAATGACTTAAAAGTTACCATTAATAAAACTTTAGAGTTTGTGCGACTTGCTAAAGAAAAAGAGCAGGAACTTGCTACAGCGAATGCACAAATCTGTTACCAAGCATTTTACGACGAGCTGACAGGTTTACCTAACCGTAATTTGCTTTTAAAAGAGATGGGTAGTGGCAGGAATTCTATAATAGAAGTGGGTCATTTAGAAGCTATTTTATTTCTGACTATTAACCGTTATCAAATTGTTAAATATAGCTTAGGTCATTCTAGAGGAGAGCAGTTGCTAGTAGAAGTAGCACGGCGGTTAGAGGCTTGGGCTTTGAATATGAATCTTATAGCAAGAGTGGGAGAAGATGCGTTTGCGATTTGGATGGAAAATATTGCTAATTCTCGGTTAGCTTTAGATGCAGCAGAACGCATTCGCCAATCTTTAGAAATGCCGTCTAACTTGAATGAAACTGCGGTCTTTTCTAGTGTTAGTATTGGCATTGCTTTAGGTGCAGTTGGCACAGAAGAGCCGGAAGAGTTGCTGCGGGCGGCTGACGTGGCTAGACATGAGGCTTTTGTTCGGGGTGCTGGTAGCACTGTTGTATTTGATGCTGGTATGCAATCGAGAGCTTTAGAGCAACTCCAGTTGGAAAATGACTTGCAAAATGCAATTAATTTGCAACAGTTTTACCTTAATTATCAGCCGATTGTATCTTTTGCAACGGGTAAAATAGTGGGATTTGAAGCGTTGGTAAGATGGCGGCATCCGACCCGCGGCTTGGTTTCTCCGATCGAGTTTATTCCGGTGGCCGAAAGAACGGGTTTGATTGTGGCACTAGGGGAGTGGGTACTGTCGGAAGCAGTGGCTTGTTTAAGTAAATGGCAGTTGCAATTCCCTGACTATTTGCCTTTAAATATGAGTGTTAATTTATCGGGAATTCAGCTATTTGCTCCTAATTTGTTACCGCTTTTAGACTCACTGCTGCGAGTGCATAACTTAAAGGGCGAATTTTTGAAGTTAGAGATTACCGAGAGTGTTTTAATGGAGAATGCTGAGGAGGCTGCTGGGGTACTAGAGCTGTTGAAAGCTCGGCAAGTTAAGGTGTGTTTAGATGATTTTGGCACGGGTTATTCAAATTTATCTTACTTACAATTGCTGCCGATTGATACTCTCAAAATTGACCGCTCTTTTGTTTGCTGCGTGGAGGAAGGAGGGAAAAATTTGACTTTGCTGGAGGCGATTTTAAATCTGGCGAGTTCTTTGGAATTAGAGGCAATCGCAGAAGGGGTGGAGACGGAAGAGCAACTAATTATACTCCGTTCTTTGGGATGCAGCTTCTATCAAGGGTACTTTTTTTCGCGACCTTTGGAGGAGGAAGGGGCTGTTGCTATGTTGAGTGCTGCAACGCTTTTGGGCGATGCTTCTTAAACTGCGGATATTTCAAGGCTAACTAATACAGCCTATTCCGGGTTTATTAAGTACAGTGTCAGCAGCTTCTAAACCAGCTTTTTAAGTGCTTAGGATTGACAAAATAAGCGTGAACTAGCCAGCTAAATATCCACTCTCGAAGTAGTGGTTGGCGAGAACTGACGTAAAAAAGATTTCAGTTATGACCACCATAATTCTATAGGATTAAAGCCAGGAGAATAGGGTGATACATTCAGGATACATAAGTTGCATTGTCAATAATCTAAACCCTTACGGCATTTTAGCTATCGTACAACAAATCCTTCTCAAACATCTAATTATGCTTGAGAATTTTCTTAACGTTTGCAGAAAATCTGCACACAAACTCTAACTTGTGTGTTAACCTTTGCTGAAAAATTAGGTTTTCGGTAAGTGCTGAATTTGTTACTCGCCAGTAACAGAGATAGGTTTTATGGTAATTGCTCAACCCCCTTGACAAGAAGACGAGATAGACATTAGATAAAGGAATGGAAAAACTCCCCGACAATCAAG